>JACPIQ010000121.1 GCA_016188005.1 Candidatus Rokuibacteriota bacterium
GGGAGGTAAGGCGAGCGTGAGCGAGCCAGGGCGAGCCGTAGCCGGAGGCGAGGCGACGTGGCCGAGACCCTGACCCGGCCCCCGCTGTCCATGGCGCCCATGACGCCCGAGGATCTCGACGAGGTCTTGCCCATCGAGCGCGCCTCCTTCAAGACCCCGTGGTCTCGGGCCGCCTTCAGCTACGAGATCACCCAGAACCGCGTCGCCCGCTGCATCGTCGCCCGGGCGGACTCTCGGCTCGTGGGGCATGTGTGCCTCTGGGAGATCGGCCACGAGATCCACATCACCAACCTGGCCGTCCACCCCGAGTGCAGGCACAGGGGCATAGGCCGGGTCCTCCTGGAGACCGCCCTCGCCGAGGGGCGCGCCCGCGGCGTGCTCCTCGCCGTCCTCGAGGTCCGCCCCACCAACATGGAGGCCATCGGCCTCTACCAGAGTCTTGGCTTCCGCGTGATAGGCCAGCGAAAGGGCTACTATTTCGACACTGGCGAGGACGCCCTGGTCATGGAAGCCGACTGGCGGGCGTCACAGGGGGAGTCTCCGGCCTCGGACGGCAGATAGGGGAACGACCCGCGGAGCCCTCACCGCTGAAGTCTCTGGCTGCGCCGTCGGGCTCCCGTACCTCGTCGAATCTCGGCCGGGGGCTCCCGCCTCTGAAGGGCCGGCTGCCGGACACACCCCACACACGGAGGATGGAATGAAGAAGCGTCCCATGCTGCTGACTCTGCTCGTGGTGGCCGTCGCCGCCTCGACCGCGCTCCCAGCCTCGGCGGCCGA
Source organism: Candidatus Rokuibacteriota bacterium (assembly GCA_016188005.1). Taxonomy (NCBI): domain Bacteria; phylum Candidatus Rokuibacteriota; species Candidatus Rokuibacteriota bacterium. Next base: position 778 of record JACPIQ010000121.1, read on the forward strand.
GATCGCGTTCAAGCTCCTCCCCACCTACTCCCGGGCGACGTACAAGTCGGACGCCCCGCTGGAGACCATCGTCGGGACCACAGCCGGACCCGGGGTCACGGGTTCCCTCGCCCTGGACCCCGCCCGGCCCCAGGGCGCGAAGGGCACGGTGAAGGTGGATCTGACCACGCTCAACTCCGGTGTGCCGAAGCGGGACGAGGATGCGCGGAGCCCGCAGTATCTCGACACGGCCAACGAGGCGAACCGCCACGCGGTTTTCGAGCTGAAGAGCGTGGACATCACGGGCCCGCTCGATCCGGGCAAGGAGATGCCGGCCAAGGTCCGGGGTATCCTCACCATCAAGGGCAAGCCGGTTGAGACCGAGGCCAAGGCCCGTGTCACCTACATCAAGCTGACCCCCGAACAGGTGGAGGGCCAGAAGCGCTTCGGCTTCACCACCGACAACGTGAAGGTGAGGGCGACCTTCACCACCAGCTTCACGAATCACGGCATGCAGATCCCGCAGCTCCTCTTCCTCAAGGTGTCCAACGAGATCCAGCTGGAGACGGACCTGACCTTCGTCCGGCAGTGACGGGCAGGCGGGAGGCCGCCGCCGCCGGCTCCCCGCCTCCCCGCCGGCTGTTCTTGTCGTCCGGGGCCGTGTGCCTTAGAATGCCTGGGTGCGACCCGACCCCGCGTCCGCCCCGCTGCAGTCTCTCTGAGAGCCATGGATCTCGTCACGCGCATGCTCGACGGCGATCGGCTGGCGCTCGCGCGCCTCATCACGCGGGTCGAGAACCGGTCGGACGAGGTCCCCGCCGTCATGCGGAACATCCATCCCCGCCTGGGTCGTGCCTACGTGCTCGGCATCACCGGTCCTCCGGGGGCGGGGAAGTCCACGCTCGTGGACCGGCTGACGGCCGGGCTTCGCCGCGCGGGCGCGGCCGTCGGCATCATCGCCGTGGACCCCTCGAGCCCCTTCACCGGGGGCGCCGTGCTCGGCGACCGGATCCGCATGCAGACCCACACGCTGGACTCCGACGTCTTCATCCGCAGCATGGCCACCCGCGGCAGCCTGGGCGGGCTCGCCCGCGCCACTGGCAACGTGGTCAAGCTCATGGATGCCTTCGGGTTCCCGTGGATCATCATCGAGACCGTCGGAGTGGGGCAGACTGAGCTGGACATCATCAAGCAGGCCGACACCACGGTGGTGACGCTGGTGCCGGAGTCGGGCGACGCCGTGCAGACCATGAAGGCCGGGCTCATGGAGGTGGCCGACATCTTCGCGGTGAACAAGGCCGACCGGGACGGGGCGCATCAGCTCATGGCCGACCTGCGCTTCACCGTGCACCTGCACTACACGAGTACGGTCTCGCCCAAGGACATCGACTGGGAGATCCCGGTGCTCGCCACCCAGGCGGTCAACGACACGGGCGTCCCGGAGCTCTTGGCCCAGATCGAGCGCCACCGGGTCGCCCTGGAGGCCGGCGGGGCCCTGGAGAAGCGCCGCCAGGCGCGGCGGCGGGCGGAGCTGGAGGCACTGCTGGTAGAGGAGCTCAGCGCGCAGGTGATGGAGCGGGTGCACGCCGACGAGGATCTCTCGCGCATCCTCGAGGCGGTGACCGGCGGCGCGCTCGATCCGTACTCCGGGGTGGGCGAGATCCTCGCCTGGACCCTCCGCCGCCCTTGACAGGGCGCTCCACCCGCTTCACTCTACGCTTACCGGAGGCTCGAACTACGCTTACCGGAGGCTCGAAGGGGACGAACCGCCGAGCCGAGTGAACGTATAACAGCACCAACGAAAAGAGTCGCGCCGAATGTCCCCCCCTCATCAGTGGTACGGGCTCATCCCGGGCTGGCTCCCCTTCTACGCGCTCATCCTCGTGGCCCTCGTCCTCTTCGGGCGGCGGGTGAACTACCTCGTCCGCGTCATGCTCACGGGCAAGCCGGCGGCGCGCTGGGACGACGTCCCGTCGCGGCTCCGTGCGGTGCTCGTGTTCGTGCTGGGCCAGTTCCGGCTGATCCGGGGAGACTTCTGGCCCGGGCTCATGCACGCCACGATCTTCTGGGGCTTCTGCACCCTGACCCTCGGCACCCTCGAGTTCTTCGGCCGCGGCGTCACCGAGTCCTTCGCGCTGCCCTTCCTCTCCGACACGCCCGGCTTCCTCGTCCTCGAGGATCTCTTCACGGTGGCCGTCGTGGTCGCGGTGGGCTACATGGCGTTCCGCCGGCTGGTGACCAGACCCAAGCGCCTCACGCTCTCCCCCGAGGGGCTGCTGATCCTGGGGCTCATCTTCGGCCTCATGGTCACCGATCTCCTCGCCGATGGCGCCCGCATCGCGCTCGCGCCGGCCGCCACCGATCGCTGGGGCTTCGCCGGCAGCGCCGTCGCCTCCGGGCTCGGCGGGCTGCCGGGGGGCGCTCTCCAGGGGGTCTTCCACGTCTCCTGGTGGCTCCACGCAGTGATCCTGCTGGGCTTCCTCGTGTGGCTGCCGTACTCCAAGCACACCCATGTCATGTCCGCCCCGTTCAACGTCTTCTTCGCCCCGCTGGGCCCCAGGGGGCGCTCCTCGACGCCGGACCTCGAGAACGCCGAGAGCTTCGGGGTCGGCCAGGTCACCGAGTTCACCTGGAAGGATCTCTTCGACCTCTACAACTGCACCGAGTGCGGGCGTTGCACCTCCCGCTGCCCCGCCAACATGAGCGGCAAGGAGCTGGACCCGAAGATGCTGATCCTGAACCTTCAGGAGCATCTCCTCGAGCGCGGCCCCGGGCTCCTGGCCCCCGCCCCGGCCGGGCAGGGGCATGCCGAGGGAGCGCCCATGGTGGGCGGAGTGATCGCCGACCGCGTCCTTTGGGCCTGCACCACGTGTCGCTGGTGCGTGGACGCCTGCCCGGTGTTCATCGAGCACGTGCCGAAGATCGTCGACATGCGCCGCTGGCTCGTGCTCACCGAGTCGCGCTTCCCGGCGGAGCTCGCGCCCACCTTCCGCAACCTGGAGAACAACGGCAGCCCCTTCCAGGTGGCGTGGCAGACGCGGGCCGACTGGGCGGCGGACCTGGGCGTCAAGCTCATGAGCGACGTGAGCGAGGCGGAGTACCTCTACTGGGTCGGCTGTTACGGATCCTTCGATGAGCGCAACCGGAAGGTCGCGCGCGCCTTCGTCCGGCTGCTGCAGGCCGCCGGCGTGGACTTCGCCATCCTGGGGAACGAGGAGAAGTGCAGCGGGGAGCCCGCCCGGCGCCTCGGCCACGAGTACCTGTTCCAGACGCTGGCCCAGGGGAACGTGGAGACGCTCAAGCAGTACAGGTTCCAGAAGATCGTCACCGCGTGCCCCCACTGCTTCAACACCCTGCGCCACGAGTACCCGGACTTCGACGGCCGCTTCCAGGTGATCCACCACTCGGAGCTGCTGGACGAGCTCATCGCCGCGGGGCGGCTCCGCGTCTCGCGCGAGCGGCGCGAGCGGATCACCTATCACGACGCCTGCAACCTGGGCCGCTACAACGACGTCTACGAGGCGCCGCGGCGGGTGCTCGGCTCCGTGGCGCGCACCGAGCTGGCCGAGATGGCGCTGTCCCGCTCGAGTGGCTTCTGCTGCGGCGGGGGCGGCGGGCGCGCCTGGATGGAGGAGAACGAGGGGCGGCGCGTCAACCAGCTGCGCGTGGAGCAGGCGATGGAGGTCAGACCGGACATCCTGGCCTCGGCCTGCCCCTTCTGCCTCACCATGTTCGAGGACGGGGTGAAGGCGAAGGAGGTCGGCGACAGGATCAAGACCCGGGACATCGCCGAGCTGCTCGCCGAGAACCTGACGCCGCAGGCGAGCGGACGGCCCGCGTGAAGGACCTTCTCCTGCTCCTGCCCCGGCTGGCGCGCATGATCGCCTCGCTCCTGACCGATCGCGAGGTGCCGACGGCGGCGAAGGTGGTGCTGGCCGCGGTGGCCCTCTATCTCGCCAGCCCGGTGGACCTGATCCCCGATTTCATCCCGCTCGTGGGCTACCTGGACGACGTCCTCCTCGTGGCAGTGGTCGTGGACGGGCTCCTGAACTACCTCGACCGGCGGTTGCTCATCAAGTACTGGCCCGGCGGGGTCGCCTCACTGGACGCCACCGCCGCCGTGGCGCGGCGGCTGGCGCGCTGGGTGCCCCGCCGCGTCAAGGCGCGGGTCTTCACGGGGCGCTGAGCGTTCGCGAGAGGTTGCCCATGGACGCCTCCTATCACGACCTGATCCGCCGCCGACTCGAGCTCCCGTACGAGGAAGGGCCCGACAAGACCTGCGCGCTCGAGGAGGCGGTGCGGCGTCACGTCAAGGCGGGCGACGCGTTGTACCTGGGCGCCGCCCACGGGCGGGCCAACCCGCTCGTGCGCGAGGTGGCGCGCCAGTGGTGGGGGAAGACGCCGGGCTTCACCCTCGCCACGGTGGGCATCAGCTCGCCCTGGACGGCGCTGATCCACGGCGGTCTCGTCACCCGGGCCATCACCACCTTCATGGGCGAAGGGTATCCCTTCCCGACGCCCCAGGCGCTGATCTCGCGGGCCGTGCTCGACGGCCGGCTCGAGGTCCAGAACTGGTCCATGCTGACCTTCCCGCTGCGTCTCCTGGCCGGGGCCATGGGGCTGCCGTTCCTGCCGACGCGCTCGCTTCTGGGCTCGTCCATGGAAGAGGAGAACGCGCGCGCCGGGGATTTCATCGCGACAGACGACCCCTTCGGGGGCGAGGGGCGCGTGGGCTACGTGAAGGCGCTGGTCCCCGACGTGGCGCTCATCCACGCCTGGGCCGCGGACCGGGCGGGCAACGTCATCATCGCGCCGCCCACGAACGAGAGCCTCTACGGCGCCATGGCCGCCCGCCGCGGGGCCGTGGTCACCGTCGAGAAGATTGTCTCGACGGAGTTCATCCGCCGCCACGCGAGCCTGGTGAGGCTTCCCTCCCAGTACGTCCGGGCCGTGGTGGAGACACCCCACGGCGCGCATCCGGGAGGCATGTGGGGGATGAACGTGCCCGAGTTCGAAGGCTATGCCGAGGACCTCGACTGGATCCTCGACTGCCGCCGGGCCTTCAGGAAGCCTGACTCGGCGGCCGCCTGGATCCGCGAGTGGATCCTGGAGCTGCCGACGCATCAGGCCTATCTGGCCAAGGTCGGCTACCCGAAGCTCATGGAGGCCAAGGGGCGGGCGCATGCCGATGCCTGGGCGCCAGAACTCGAGTCGCTGTCGGCGGCGCTGCCGTCGGGGCCGGCGGGGACCGGGACCGAGTGGATGGTCGTGGCCGCCTCCCGACTGCTCGCCGAGAAGGTGCGCGCGAGGGGCTACAAGACCTTCCTCGCCGGCGTCGGCAACTCCAACCTGGCGGCCTGGCTCGCGGCCTACGAGCTCAAGCGGAGCGGCGTGGACGTGGAGCTGATGGCCGAGACGGGGATGGTCGGGTACCTGCCGCGCCCCGCCGAGCCCTACGTCTTCTCCTTCCGCAACTTCCCGTCGTCGAAGATGCTCACGGACATCCTGCACGTCATGGGGATCTTCATGGGCGGGCGGCACAACCAGTGCATCGGCGCCCTCGCCGCGGGGCAGGTCGACAAGCTCGGCAACATCAACTCCACGATCATCCCCGGCGTCACCTATATCACGGGCTCGGGCGGAGCCAACGACATCACCTCCTCGGCGCGTGAGGTGGTCGTCTGCCTCGAGCAGCGTCCCACGCGCTTCGTGGACAAGGTGCCGTACATCACCGCTCCCGGCCGCGCGGTGCGCACCGTCGTGTCCGACCTCGGCGTCTACGAGAAGGACCGGGAACACGACGAGCTCCGGCTCACGGGGATCTACGGCGAGGGAGACGGGACGGAAGCTGTCAGCCGGGCGCGCGCCGGCTGCGGGTGGGATCTCGAGGTTGCGCCCCGGCTTCGCCGCTTCGCGGCGCCGACAGGTGATGAGCTGGGACTGATCCGGCTCTTCGACCCGCGCCGCTACTTCCTCGGGTAAAGGGTCAGGTCTTGCAATCCGACACGCAGCCCCGGCGCAGCCGCTGCTGCGCTCCCGGGGGTACACGATGCCCAGTGCCTGACCTCCATCACAGTCTCCGATCGCGCGCATACGGTGTCGTAATGCAAGACCTGACCCCGTGATCGGCATCGTCTCGGCGGGAGCCTATGTCCCGCGTTACCGGCTCGGCGGCAAGACGCTCCAGGCCGTGTGGGGCAGCGGCGGCGGCGGCGAGCGCGCCGTCGCCGGCTACGACGAGGACAGCCTGACCATGGCGGTGGAAGCCTCCCTGGAGGCGCTGGCCGGCCGCGAGGCCTCAGGCGTGGGCGCCTGCCTGCTGGCCTCGACGACGGCGCCCTATGTCGAGAAGTCGAGCGCCACGCTCCTGGCCACCGCCACGGACCTCGGCGCCGAGGTGCTCACGGCCGACCTCGGCGGCTCTCTCCGCTGCGGCACCACGGCGCTCAGGCTGGCGCTGGACATGGTGCGCGCGGGCTCGGTGCCGCAGGCGCTCGTGGCCGCCTCCGACATGCGCCCGGTGGCTCCGGGCTCCCCCGAGGAGGTGCTGCTGGGCGACGGCGCCGCCGCGTTCCTGGTTGGGAGCGATGAGGTGATCGCCAGCTTCGAGGGCGCCTTCAGCGCCTGCCGGGAGTTCACCGACGTCTGGCGCGCTGCCGGCGATCGCTACCTGAACATCCTGCCCGACATGACCTTCGTCAAGGGCCATGGCCTGGACAGGCATATCTCCGAGGCCGTGGACGGGCTGCTGGCGAGGACGGGGCGCAAGCGGGAGGACATCGCGAAAGCCGTCGTCTACGGCCCGGACGCGCGCACCCAGGCGGCGCTGCTCAAGCAGCTCAGCTTCGCGGAGGCTGCCGCGCCCCGGGAGGCGGTGATGAGCCGGGCGGGGAACACCGGCTCCGCCGCCGTCCCGCTGGGGCTGGCGGCGGTCCTGGAGGAGTGCAAGCCGGGCGATCAGGTGCTCGTCGTCTCCTACGGCAACGGCGCCGAGGCCCTCCTCTTCCAGTGTACGGATGCCCTCGCCGGGCGCCAGCCCCGGCGGCCGGTCGCGGCCCAGCTGGCTGCCGGCAGGCCGCTCACCCAGTACGGCAAGTTCCTCAGCTTCAAGCGCCACGTCGAGACCGAGGTGATCCGCGCCTTCACGAGTATCCCGGCGCTGGTGCGCGAGGAGAAGCAGGACATGCGGCTCTACGGCCAGAGGTGCCAGGACTGCGGCGCCGTGTCGTACCCGCGCCGCCACCTCTGCTGGCAATGCTCCTCGACCAGGTTCGCGGACCACAAGCTCTCGCGCCGTGGGAAGGTCTTCACCTTCACCAAGGACCACCTCGTCCCGAACCCCGATCCGCCGACGATCATGGTCTCGGCGGATCTCGACGGCGGCGGACGCTTCTACACCCAGCTCACCGACTGCGATCCGGCCGCGGTCGCCTTCGAGATGCCCGTGGAGCTCTGCTTCCGGCGCGTCCACGAAGGCGAGGGGATCATGAACTACTTCTGGAAGTTCCGGCCGGTGCTGGCTCCCTGACACCGATCGCCGCCCTCGTGGCGGCGGCGCGGGACCACGGCGAGATCCTCGGCGTCCTCCCGGAGGCCCACGGTACCGCCTGGGCCGGCGCGGCGATCGTGCCCGTCGCGAACGGCGGGAAGTCCACGCCAGGCCGGGACGTCCCACCACGCCCGGATGCCCATGCCCGAATGCTGGTACGTTCGGGGTCCCGGCCACTGACAGGAAAACCCCGACCAGGGTGTGACCCTCGCTGTCACGGTTGAAGGCGATACAGGAGCATTCGCGGTTTCCGGGTGCCACCCGCGCCAGTGAACTGGGAACCTCGACGTGGCGGCTCGCCCGGGCCTTGTCACGGGGGCCGCAACGCGGTACACAATGGTTCCGATGCCCGATCCGCGCCGGGGCCGGAGGAGGGCGGTGGCCATCTGCCTGGTGGGGCTTTCGCCTGCCGTCGTCACCGAGACGCTGTACGCGCTGGCGGTCGCGCAACGCCCGCGCATCGTGCCGGACCAGCTCCACGTTGTCACGACCCGCACCGGACTCGCGGCGGTCGCGGCCACCCTGCTCGGAGCAGATGGCGCGCTCAACCGGCTCCGCCAGGAGTACCGGCTCCCGGCGGGCGCCTTCCGGTGTCCCGCCGAGAACCTCCACGTGCTCGCCGACGGGCGGGGAGATCCGCTGGACGACATCGTCACGAGCGAGGACAGCGAGGCCGTCGGCGAGCAGATCAGCCGGCTGGTGCAGGGCCTCGCGTCCGACCCTGACACCACGCTGCACTGCTCGCTCGCCGGCGGGCGCAAGACGATGGGCGCGCTGCTCGCCACGGCGCTGCAGCTTCATGGGCGCCCGGGCGACCGCCTCTACCATGTGCTGGTCTCTCCGCCGTTCGACCGCGTGCCCGACTTCTTCTTTCCGACGCGGCGCCCCTGCCGGCTGACCGGACCCGGGGGCCCTGTCGACGCCAGCCATGCGCACGTGTCGCTCGCCGCGGTGCCGATCGTCCGGCTGGGAAGCGCGGTGCGCGAGCTTGGCCTGATCGGTTCCGCGCTGGTGCAGGTGGCGGCCGAGGTGGAGGCAGATGCGGCGGGACGCCTGCGCCTCGACCCGCTGCGGCTCGACCTCCGACACCGGTCCGTCGAGGTCGGTGGACGTCGCATCTCGCTTCCGCCCCAGCAGATGGCACTGTATCTGCGGTATGCCGACCTCCGGCGCCAGTGCCGCGCCGGGCGCTGCGCCAGGGGAGACCGCTGCGCGCGCTGCCAGCCGACAGACGACGAGGTTTACGATCGCCGCGATCAACTGCTGGCGCTCTACCGCGAGATCCGCGGCGGAACCGGGATCGGCGTCGCACCGGCGAGCAGCGGGTCGCCCCCGGAGAGCCTCGAGGACTTCCGGCCGTGGCTCCAGCAGACGCGCAGCCGGGTCAATACATGCATTAGGAGGGTGCTCGGCGCCGGCCCGCGCGGCGCGCGCTACACCGTCACCGAGGTGCCAGCGCAGCCGGGCGCACCGCGCCGGCGCGGCCTCGCACTGCCGCCCGGCCTCGTCCGCGTGGCGGGGCGGCAAGGTTGACGACATGCCACGCCAAGCTTGTTTTCCGTCGCGGAGCGCGCACGGGCGCTACGCTGCCCTCGTCGTGGCAGGGGGCCGGCTGGCACGGTCCCGGGCCGCGACGGGCCGGAGGCTGCGGGCCGTGCGGGCCGACCGATCCTTCGCCGCGGCGCCCGCGGGACCGTCGTTCCTCGACGCCTCCGCCGTGGCACTCGCCACCGCAATCCCGGCCCTTACTGAACGATGAACTGGACATCCATGCCGCTTGACGATTACCTGGACGGCCTCGTGATCCGGCGGCGCACGCTCCGGCTGCGGGCGGTGACGCCGGTGGAGATCCCAGCGTTCTCCGGGGCCCTGTGGCACGCGGTGCTGGGGCCAGCTCTCAAGAAGGTCGCCTGCCCCGCGCCGCGGGGGACGTGTGGGGCGTGCCAGCGGAGGCCGGGATGCCCCTATCCGATCGTCATGGAGGCGGCGCCGGGCGATGGCGGGCCGGCGCCGATGGCCGGGCTGGCGCGTATCCCCGGCCCCCTGGTCTTGGATGCGGGGCCGTGGCGAACCCGGCGCTTCGAGCCGGGTGAGGAGTTCACGGCGGCCTTCGCGCTGGCCGGCCACGACGGAGCACTGATCGAGGCGGTCACCCGTGCGCTGGCGGTCGCAGCCGAGGAGGGCCTGGGGCGGTCCCGAGGGCGTGCGCGCTGCGAGGGGTACACGCACGAGGAGTGGCCATGTCCGCCAGGCGCGCGCGGGGAAGGCGCGACGGTGATCCTGAGGCTCTTGACGCCGCTCCGCCTGGTGCGCCGCGGCGCAGTGCTGACGACGTTTGATCTCGTCGCGCTCACCCGGGACCTCTCGCTGCGCGTGGCCGCGCTCGGCCACTACCACGGAGGGTTGCCCTGGCCTGCGCCGTGGCCCGAGGTGGCAGCAGAGGCGGCGGCCGCGCGGGCGCAGCCGATGCGCCTCCGGTGGATCGACGCGAGCCGCTTCTCGGCCCGCCAGAGGCGCCGAATCACGCTCGGCGGACTCGTCGGTGAGGTCGCGCTCGATGGCGTCGGCCCGACGCTCAGACGGCTCCTGGAGGCGGGCACGGTGCTGCACGGGGGCAAGGGAGCGTCGATGGGGTTCGGACAGCTTGCGCTGGCGCCAATGGCGCGCGCGGAGCGGAAGGGGACGTGACGATGAGCACCTGCTCGATGGACCTCACACTGGAGCTGCTGTCGCCATGCTTTCTGGGGGGCGCCCACCAGGACCCGGAGTTCCGCATCGCCAGCCTCCGGGGCGTGTGGCGGTACTGGTACCGCGCGCTCTACGGGCACGGGAACGAGACGGCGCCGGCGGACACCGAGATCCGCATCTTCGGCAGCACGAAGCGCCGCGGCTCCGCCCGAATCGTGCCCCGCCACCCGGTCGGGTCGCTCGAAACGACAACGTGGTCGAAGCGGGGCGGTAGGGACCAGCGGGGGGCGGACTACCTGCTCTTCTCGATGCACACGCGGGCGAAAGGCGAGGATCGGCAGCGGGCTTACCTCACGCCTGGGCAGACGGTGAACCTTCGGCTCATCCTCGGGGAAGAGGATACCGAGGCCGAGCGCGCGCTCAGGAGCCTGGGGGCTGCCTGCTCGTTCTCGGGGCTGGGCGCCCGCGCTCGGCGTCTCGCGGGGGCCGTCTCGCTGCGCACAGACGCAGGGGGTGTAGTGCGCAAGGCGCCGTGGATTGCCGACGTCCCCGCGAAGGACACCGAGGAGTTGGCCCAGCGGGTCCGCGGGTTGCTCGGCCCGGCGCTTGCGCGGGCGTGCCAACGACCGCAGTACCACGTCGTCGCACAGGGTTGGTTCTCGGCGGGCGTCGTAACGCGGACCTTCCCTGGCTGGGAGATGGCGCTCGACGATGTCGGCTCTGCGTACCGCCTTTTCCGGCAGTTCGACCCCCCGGGAAGTCAGCGAAGGCGGCGCCCGGATTACGACGTCGTCAAGAGCGTCGTGGCGAGGCAGCCGCCGCCACCCGGGCAGACGGTCACACGGGCTGCCTTCGGCTTACCCATCGAGTTCCGGTTCAATTCACTGTCAGGTAGCCCCAAGGAGCGGGTGACGCTGCCTTCGAGAGAAGGTGAGAAGCCGGGAGAGACGCGCAGGGGTTCCCCGCTGTTCCTCACGCTAGACAAACTCGCCAACGGGCGGTTGGCGCTGATCTGGTGTCTTTTCCGCTCTCCGCTGGCACCCGACGGCCGGATCAGAGTGGGACCGACAGATTACCCCGCGCCGGACCTTTCGCGGTCAATCATCGACGAGATGCTTGGGCAGCCGTTCTGGGCGTCCCACCGCATTGCGTGAGAAGGAAGGGCAATATGGACCGCGAGCTGGCAGAGAAGAAGATCGAAGCGCTGCTCCACGATCCTCCAGGCAAGGCGCCGACCCTTTGGTACCGGAGTCACGAGGCGTTCTCCGCGGGGCTCATCGAGCTGGTGCTCGGGCGGCCGCCACGCCACGAGGAGGTTGTCCGGAAGGCGGACCGGCTGGCGTCCGCCGTGGATCGCGTGGTGCTTCGGGACCCGGTCTCGTACCGCGTGGATTTCCTCCGCGAGCCGGTGATCGCGCACACCTTGTCGGGGACGCCCTACCGCCTCGCCAGCCTGACGAACGAGCGACCGGAACACTTCGAGGCCGAGCAGCGTGGGGTGCTGGAACGGCTGGTGCACGACGCGGGCGGCAAGGGCAGCGAGCCCGAGCGCTTCTACTGGTACGTGTGGCGCGGCCTCGAGCCGGCCCTCCGCGCGCGGGGTGAGGTCGGAAAGCTGTGGAGCTATCTTCCCGCCGACACGCGGGTACCGGACCACGGGATCTGGGACCACATGAGGGTGACAGCGGCATTCGCCGGGGCCCTGCCCGAACCGGCGCTCGTGCTTTTCTCCTTCGGGCCGGTGCAGCCGCTGATCGAGGCGGCGCGGCGGACGGGGGACCTGTGGGCGGGGAGCTTCCTGCTTTCCTGGCTCGCGTGGTCGGCGATGCGCGACCTGGTCACGGAACTTGGCGCCGACGCCGTGCTCTTCCCGGACCTCTTCGCCCAGCCGCTCGTCGATGGCTGGCTCCGCGAGCAGCGCGGATGGAACGGGATCCCTGGCCTCGCAGAGCGACGAGGCGGGAGCCCTGTGGCCTCGCTTCCCAATCGGTTCCTCGCGCTGGTGCCCAGCGCCTCCGCCGAGAGGCTGGCACGGGCGAGCGAGGCGGGGCTCCGCGCGGCTGCGGCGGAATTTGTCCGCGGCGGTGCCGGAGGATTGGCGGGTTCGGACCAAGCGCGGGCTGATGAGTGGGGGGAACGGGCGGTCCAGCAGGCCGCACGGACATTCGCGTGTCACTGGTTCGTCCAGCCGTGGGTCACCGACCCCGCAGATCTCAGGCGGCTGTCGCTGAACAGCGGGGGCACCTCCATGGCGCTCTTCTGGGAGACGATGGATGCGCTGGCCCAAGCCCAGCTTTACCGCCCGAACCTCGGCAGCCACTTCGCCGCGCAGAGCGCTCTTGTTGAGGTGGGCCACGCGGCCACAAAAGCGACGCGCCGATTCAGCCAAATCGATGAGCGAGGTAGTCGCTGCACGGTGTGCGGCGTCCAGGAGGCGCTCTGGACGCGCGATGCAGAGCGTCCGGCGGCCAGAGCCTCGGGCGTCCGGCGCGGCGAGCGGCTCTGCGGCCTCTGCGCGGCCCGGCGGCTCGCACCGAAGAGCGCGTGGGCTGAGCGTGAGGCTGGCCGGACCGTGATCTTTCCGTCGACACACAACCTGGCCGCGGGCCGCTTCTTCCGTGAGGTGCTGGACTGCCTCCGCGGTGAGGGCCGCGACGGGGGCAAAGCGCCCGAGCAGTCCATCGTGGACGCCGTCCGGTTGGTCGTCGATGCTGCCGGAGAGGGCGATCGGCAGGCCTACGCGACCCCGGCGCTGATGCGAGCCGCCAGGCAATGTGGCCGCCACGCCGATCTGGCCGAGGCTTTCGTCAAGCTTCCGGCCGAGCTGCTGGACCCGGCGACGCTCGATCCTCAGCAGGTGCGCGACGGTGCCCCGGAAGAGCTCGGATTCAACCCTGCGGCCGCGGCCCGCCTCCGGCAGGCGTTGACCGCCCTGCGAGAGGCGCGTCGAGCGGCCGGGATCCAGGCGCCACGCAAGTACTACGGGGTTCTCGTCATGGACGGCGACCGGATGGGCCAGTGGCTGGCCGGGGAGCGGGCGCCGGAGATCCGCGAGGTGCTGCACCCGGGAGCGCGACCGCTGGAGGCGGCCGTGCTGCTGAGCCGCCGGCGACCGCTGTCGATGGCCCATCAGATCGCGGTGAGCCGTGCGCTGAACCAGTTCTCGCTCGACATCGTGGGGCCCGTGATCGAGCAGGTGCACGGCGGGGTGGTCGTCTATGCGGGCGGCGACGATGCCCTGGCGATGCTACCTCTGGATTCGGTCCTTCCGTGCCTCCGGGACTTGCGGCGCCTGTACTCGGGGCTGCCGCTGGCGGGCGACAGCCTTGCTCGGGGAGACGGATGGGAGAGCGAGCGCGGCCATGTCCGGCGGGGAGATCGTCTGTGGCGCGTGATGGGGGAGCGGGCGACGTCCTCGACCGGAGTGGCGATCGCGCACGAGAAGTGGCCCTTGCGGCACGCGCTCCAGACCGCGCGCGAGATGGAGCGGCTCGCCAAGGACGGGCTCGGCCGGAACGCGGTGGCCATCGCCGTGCTGCGACGCTCGGGAGGGCACGAGCGCTTCGCCGCCCGTTGGGGCGAGGAGGACATGGTCAGGGACCCGGACCCGCTCGCCGTGCTGGAGGAAGTCGCGACTGTGATCGGGCGTGGCCTCGTGAGCCGGCGCTTCGCTTACGCGCTGCGCGAGGAGGCGCGCGTGCTGTGGAGTCTCGGGGAGGCGCTTGCCGAGAGGGCCTTCTGGCTCCTGCAGCGGCATCGCCGAAGGGATGCCGACGGCCTGGAGGACGGCAGGATGAAGAAGGCCGCTCTCGGCCTCCAGGACCTCGCTACATGGCTCACCGCTACGCCGCAGCGGGCTCCGTTCGAAGAGGCCGGACCGCCGGGACTTGACCGCTTCGTTGCGGGCGTCGGGCTGGCCGAGTTCATCGCGCGAGGCGGGGAGGCCGGGGAATGACAACAACGTTCATCGAGCCCTGCGACATCGTGTTCTTCAGGGACGACCTGCCCTTTGGCGACCAGGGCAGCCAGGTTGCGCGTTGCCAGTTTCCACCGCGACCGTCCGTCATTGCTGGCGCCCTCCGCACCCGGATGCTGGTGGACCAGCAGGTGGATTTCGACGCCTTCGCCGCCGGCGCGGTGTCGGAGTTGGTTGCGCGCGAGTTCGGTCGTGCACGGCGGGAAGGCGATGGGTCAACCCTCGACGGCGGGGCGTTCAGGCTGGTTGGCCTCTGGCTCGGGCAGATCGGTGGGGATCACCCTGGCGCGTGCTTCCGTGCCGGCCGAGACCTGGTCGCCGGCGGCAAGCAGGCGGTGGAGGGTACGCCAGCGCTGCTCGCGCCGTCGGCCCGAGGGGCGGGCGGAGGCGTGTCGTCGCTGCCGGCACTCGAACCGGTCGGTGTGCGGCTGGGCTCGACGCCGATCGATGGCTGGCTCCGCGGCCCCGACTACGCGCGGTACCTCGCCGGGACCGCGCCGCCCTCGCCAGAGCAGGTCGTCCGCTGGCGAGACGTGCTGGACTGGGACTACCGCGTGGGCATCGGCCTGGATGAGGGCGCGCGGACCGTCGACGAGGGGCGCCTGTTCAGCAGCCGCGGCGCCGTCCTGCGCCCGGGCTGGGGATTCGTCGCTCAGGTCGACGGGTGCTCCGCGGTGCCCACGTCAGGGCTGATGAGACTCGGCGGGGACGGCCGCATGGCGCGGCTCGCGCCCTGGCCTGTCGCGGAGCCCGACTGGTCGGGCGCCCGCGGCGCGGTCGTCGGCGAGAGGAGGTTCCGCTGGGTGCTGCAGACGCCCGCGATCTTCACGGGTGGCTGGCTGCCGGCACCCGTCCGTGAGGAGGCAGGCCGGCTCGTTTGGGAGCGCGACGGGTTCCGGGCGCGTCTCGTGAGCGCGTCCATCGGCGCGCCGGAACTCGCGGGCGGCTGGGACTTGGTGCGGCGAGGGCCAAAGCCCTTCCGCCTCATGGTCCTGGCGGGCAGCGTCTACTGGTTCGAGATCGAGCAGGGGAGCGGGGAGGACGCCTGGCGGCTGTTCCACGGCCAGAGCGTCTCAGACGAGCGCGCTAACGAGGGGTTCGGGATCATTCACGTGGGAGGGTGGGCGCATGTATGAGAGAGCGATGCTGATGTTCCTGTACGCGAACTCGCCGGTTCATTTCGGCGCCGGGGTGAGCCTCGGCGCGGTGGACCTCCCGGTGCAGCGCGAGCGGCACACGGGCTATCCCATGGCGCAGGGCTCGGGGCTCAAGGGCGCCATCCGTCACCATGTCGCCGGTCGGGCCACGGGCGACGAAAGGGAGGCCAGCCAGTGGGTGTTCGGGCCAGACGGCGAGGACCGCCAGGCGAGCGCACACGCCGGGGCGGTGGCCTTCGGCGACGGCCGTCTCCTGCTTTTCCCCGTGAGGAGTCTGGTCGGGACCTTTGCCTACTGCACGAGCGTGGTAGCGCTCGGTCGCCTTCGCCGCGACGCGGAGCTGCTCGGTGCAGGTATCGACTGGGCCGTGCCGTCAACGCCCCCCGATGGCACGGCCTGGGTGACAGGTCAGGACGCGCTGGCCTCGGGCAAGGTCGTGCTCGAGGACTTCGATCTCAAGGGTGAGGTGAGCGAGGACCTCCGGAAGGTGGCGGCCTGGATCGGAGCGTGCGCGCTGCCGGTGGCTCCGGCCTTCGAGCACTTCCGGAAGCGGATCGAGACGCACCTGGTCGTGCTCAACGACGACCTCTTTGCGCATCTCACTCGCCTGGCCACCGTCGTCGAGCCCCACGTCAAGATCGACGACGACACCGGCACGGCATCAGGGAGTGCGTTCTTCTATGCGGAGCACCTGCCGCCGGATTCTCTGATGTGGAGCCTGGTGGGTGTCGGGCGGCCGCACGTCCGAAGGAACGGCGATGACGGTGCCGACCTGGCACGGCTCGGTATCGCCGACGCCGGCGGGGTGGGCCGCTGGCTCAGGGAGCGGCTGGACGGGAAGCCCCTGCAGGTTGGCGCCGAGGCGACCACGGGCCGCGGGCTCGTCCACGTCCGGCTCGTCACGGAGGGGCAGCCATGAAGAGCCGGGAACTCGAGCGCGCGCAGCACATCCAGAGCTGCCTCGACGGGCTCAGCGGCGGCGATCTTCTGACGAAGTACACCGACCGGCTGAAGGGCGCGCCCGCCGAACTGATGGACAACGGCCTGCTGCAGACGCTCGCGTTCTTCCACTCGAAGAAGGAGGTCGAGTACGGAAGGATTGCTGGTGACATCGAGGGCTGGCTGGCGAAGTGCGGCCTCCTCGCTGCGCAGGATTCTCCCAGGGCGCTCGCGGCGCTCGACGCCGCCCCCTACCGACGCTGCAGCGAGGAGGCGATCGCGTGGCTCAACCTGGCCAAGCGCCTCGCGGCGGCTCGCGTGACCATGCGAGGCCCGTCGTGAGCCCGCCCTCGCCGGGCCGGGGCCGGCCGGGGCCACCCGGCGGTCAGGGGCGAGGCCCCGGCCGGGGTGGGGCGCCCCCGCCTGCCGGTGGCGAGCCCGCACTGCGCCGGGCGCTGCGGGATGGCGTCGAGAATCTGATGAAGGTCCCGCAGATCCGTCGCCAGATCTCACCCGGCTTCTACTTCCAGCGATGCCTCCAGATCTGGCAGCCCGACCTGCGCCAGATCGACAAGCAGCAGAAGGCGTCTGCCATGGCGCCGCTGGAAGGACGCAACGGGCAGGCCATCACAGGCGACGCGGCCCTGCATGCGGCGCTCCTCGCCCGCCAGGCGGCTGCCTTCGCGGGACTCCGCGATCGATTCCCCGGGATCGGGTGGCGGCTCCAGAGCCTGACGCCGTTCGTCACCGGGATTGGACAGCCGCATCCGCTCGAGAACGGGTTCGCGTTTCTCAAGCCGTACGGGCTGCCGTATCTCGCCGCATCCGGGGTGAAGGGGGCGGTCAGAGCAGCTTGCCTGAGCGTCTGGCGCGAACGGCACGGCAGCGACGCGGAAGCCGTCCGGCGGCTGTCAAAGCATTACTTCGGCAGCGAGGACAAGGAGATCGAACGCGGACGGGCGGTGGAGCACACCCGCGGGGCGCTCGTGTTCTTCGACCTGCTGCCAGAGCCGCCTGCGGCCGGGAAGAAGCCGCTCTTCCGGCTGGACGTGGTTAACCCCCATTACGCCAACTACTACGGCGGGCAGAAGGGGGACGTGCCGGCGGACTGGTACTCGCCGGTGCCCACCTACTTCCTGACCCTGCGAGACGATCTCGCCTGGACCCTTCGCGTGATCTACGCTCCGGTGCGGCCGCAGGACGCGCGCCCCGACTGGCTCGGCGAGGTGGGGCCCGGGATCGAGCGTGCGCTCACCGAGGGCGGGCTCGGAGCGAAGAAGACGTGGGGGTACGGGCTCTTCGCGCTTCGGCGCGAGGAGGAGATTCAGGGCGAGGCTGTCGGCGCCGGGCCCGACCGCGCGGCCGCGTTGCAGAGCAGACCCCCAGCGACGCCGCCGGTGGCCACACCGGCGCAGGAGAAGACCACCAGCGCCCGTGCCGCAGAGGACGTCATCCGCACGCTCAGGGCGAACGACGTCAGGTCACGGCTGTCAGCGATCGAGCAGTACGTCCGGGGGGCTTCGCCGGAGGAGCGGCCTGTTCTCCTCGACCTCCTGGATCGCCGGCTCCATGAGCTGGGGCTGAAGAACAGGGAGGTCGCGGAGATGCTCCAGCGAGTGCGCACGCGCATCAATCCGCCGGCGGACAGCAATGCCTGACCCGGAGCAGGCCACGACCGGGGCCGGGGCGGCACGGGCGCTGGTCGTCCCCGTCGGCGGCACACCGGGGGCGCCGCTGCGGGCCATCCAGGAGGTCGCGCCGCGGTGGGTCGCCTTCGTCGCGAGCCGTGACACCGTCACGAACATCGGCGAGATCGAGCGGCTGCTCGGGCGCCAGCTGTCCTGGAAGCGGGTGATCACGACGCCGGACCCCCAGGACCTGAACGCGACGTACCGGCAGATCGCGATGGAACTGCCGCGTGTCCTCGCGGAGTGGGGCGTCTCGTGGCCGCAGGTGACGGTGGACCTCACCGGGGGAACGAAGGTGATGACGGCGGCGCTGATGCTGGCCACGATCCACCGCGCGCAGCGCTACCTCTACGTCGGCGGGGAGGAGCGGGACCGCGGCGGCACGGGCGTTGTGGTCGCGGGCCGGGAACGACCGGTCCAGGCCATCAACCCGTGGGAGCAGTTGGCCACCGACAGTCTCAGGCAGTTCGCGTGGGCCTTCAACCGCCTCCAGTTCGCCGGTGCGATCGCGACTGCTCGGCAGGCCGCCGAGCGGGCGGGGATCGAGCGCCGGGCGTACCTGCGGGCTCTGGCCACGCTGGCCGAAGGCTTCGCCGCCTGGGACCGCTTCGACTACAAGCGCGCCCAGGGCCTGGTCGGGAGATGCGTCGCCGCCCTGGCCCAGGAGTGGGCGCACGCCGAGACCCACCGCCCGCTGATCGCCCAGCTCGAGCGGTGCAAGCGGGCGATCGATGACCTGCTTGCGACGGCTCGCCAGGAGGCCCCGTCTCGACTGCTGCTCCAGGATCTGCTGGCCAACGCCATCAGGCGCGGCGAGGTCGAGCAGCGCTATGACGATGCCGTGGCGCGCCTCTACCGCTTCGTGGAGGGCCTGGCGCAGCAGGCTCTCTGGGACGACTGCCACGTCTCCACTGGGGCCGTTCCCATGGAGGCGCTCCCCGAGATCGGAGAGTTCGGAGATCTCCGGCGACAGGCTGCGGCGGCCGGCAGGCGCACCGTGGCGATCCCGCTACAGCGCGCCTACGAGCTGCTGCAGGCGAATGGGCATGCCCTCGGCGCGGCGTTGTCCCGCGTCCAGCGAGACGGCCGGCTCGGCAAGTGCCTGGTCGCGAGGAACCGAAGCCTCCTGGCGCACGGCACGGAGCCGGTCGGCAAGGAGACGTTTGAGCGATTGCGCGACGAGTGCCTGGAACTGGGCGGCTGGAGCCGCGGGGGCCTGATCACGTTTCCAGCGCTGCCCGAGGACTGACCCTCCGGCGGGGCGAGTGATGACGCGCGCGCTAATCGACCGGCGTGGGGTGGAGGCCCAGCGGCTGGAGCCGTGCGGCGAGGGTGATCTCGTGGCCGCCGGGGCGGAGACGGGGACCGATGGCAGCTAACACCCGGTTCGTCGGAGGCACCGCCCACCACCTCCTCGCCAGCGTGGCCGAAGGCGCCCGGGCCGGGAGCGCCGAGGCGCTCGCGCGTGTGCGGGAGGCCGTGGCCGCGCGCCGCGCCGAGCGGGGCGGACACGACGAGTGGGCGCGCCTCTGCGAGGAGGCCGGGGAGTTCGGGCTGGCGCTGTCCGAGTACCAGCTGGCGATCCGCGACGACCCGGACGACGCGGATGCCCTCGGGCGCCTGGCCGCGCTCTACGAGGAGCGTGGCGAGCCGGAGCACGCGGTCGAGTGCGCCGAGCGGCGCTTCCGCCTGCGCCCCGAGGACATCGGGGCGCTGGGGGCGCTGATCGACCTGCTCATCGGCGCGGGGGCGTTGGAGCGGGCGGGTGAGGTCGTCGAGTCGGCCCGGGGGCGGATCGATCCGGTCCAGGTGGACGCCGTGGCCGGCCGGCTCCGGACGGCGCGCAGCGTCCTGGACGACGAGGAGGAGGGCGATGCCGAGGAGCCGGCGGCGCCCACGGATGCCGATGTGGTGCGCTTTGCCCACCTCTTCGCCGGCCGCGAGAACGTCTACGCTCGGCAGTGGTGGAACCAGGATGGGCGCGGCGGGTACACGCCGGTGCACGAGCCGTTCACCTTCCAGGTGGCGCGCAACCACCTCCTCGGCAACGTTACCGTCGGCACCTACCCGATCCGGCTCGACGGCACGGCCACCTTTTTCGCCGTGGATCTCGACATCACCAAGCGCGCCCTGGAGACGGCACGCTCGAGCGTGGCCGAAGCGCGGCGGCTCCGCGACCTGGTCGCACGCGAGGCCCGCCGGATGCTGGATGACCTCGCGGTGCTGGGCCTGCCCGCGGTGCTCGAGGACTCCGGCTACAAGGGGCGGCACCTGTGGGTGTTCCTGGAGGCCCCCGAGGACGCCGCGGTCCTGCGGCAGCTGGGCTCACTTCTCCTGGGAGCCTGCGGACCCACCTCGCCCGATCTCCACGCCGAGTTC
Organism: Candidatus Rokuibacteriota bacterium; assembly: GCA_016188005.1. Taxonomy (NCBI): domain Bacteria; phylum Candidatus Rokuibacteriota; species Candidatus Rokuibacteriota bacterium. The sequence continues at coordinate 21,133 of JACPIQ010000121.1, forward strand.
TTCCCCAAGCAGGCCAGCACGGGCGCAGGCATCGGCAACCTGATCAAGCTGCCGCTGGGCATCCATCGCCGGACGGGTCGCTGGAGCCGGATCTTCCGGGCCGACGGCCTCGCCGAGCCCGCGCCGCACGCGGCGCTGCGCCAGCACCCGCGGGTGTCCCGAGAGGCGCTGCACGCGGCCATCGCCGCGCTGAAGCGCCGCGAGTCGGGACCGCGGCCGGCGGCGCCGGAGGCCGGGGAGGGCGCCGAGCAGGCGCCCGCATGGACGGCGGCGGACTTCGACACGCATCCCGAGGTGGGCCACCTGATGGGACACTGCCCGGTCCTGGTGGCCCTGCGAGACAAGGCTGAGAAGAATCGGCGCCTGACCCACGACGAGCAGGTCGTCCTGGCTCACACCGTGGGTCACAGCGGGGCGGGCGTCCTGGCCGTGAACTACCTGCTGGACCGCTGCGTGGACGTGGCCCCGACGGCGGCGCTCAGGACGCCCCTCTCGGGCAACCCGATGTCGTGCGCGAAGATCCGCAAGCGAATCCCGCACGTGAGCGGATCGGTGGCGTGCAACTGCCGCTTCGACTTCGCCCAAGACCACTACCCGACCCCGCGCCTGCACCTGCGAACGCTCGATCCGGCCGCGCTGGCGCAGCCCGCGCCCCGCGTCGAACCGGCGTGGGACCCGGCCGAGCGGGCGCGCCTCCTCGGCGGCCTGCGCCGACGCCAGGCTGAACTGGAGCGGGAAAGCAAGACGGTCGAGGGGGAGCTGCTCTGCCACCTCGAGCGCTCGGGGCTCGACATCCTCGAGCTCGATGAGGGAGTCTTCCGCGTGCGCCGCGATGGGATCGTGGCGGCGCTCGAGTGGGAGCCGAAGACGGCGTGAGCCGGCTGGCGCTGATGGAGCAGGGCGTGGCGCTGGGTGTGGACGGCGAGGTGCTGACCATCGAGCGCGGCGACCGCGTGATCGACCGGGTGCGCGTCGCGGAGATCGACCAGGTCCTGGCTTTCGGGGCGATCACCCTGCTGCCCGGCGCCGTCGCACTGCTGCTGCGGCGCGGCATCGACACCGTCTACCTGACGGCGCGCGGCCGCTACCGGGGGCGGCTGGTGGGCGGCTTCAACCGGAATGTCGAGCGGAGGCTCGCCCAGTTCGAGCGGCTCCGGAGTGGGCCCACCGCAGTGGATCTGGCGCGGAGGATCGTTGCCGGGAAGATCGCCAACCAGCGGGCGCTCCTCCTGCGCGCCCAGCGGGAGCACCAGCAGCCGGAACTGGCCCAGGTCGCCGGGCAGATGCGGCGGGCCATGGACAGCCTGCCCGCTGCGGATGACCTGGATCGGATCCGCGGCGCCGAGGGCCAGGCCTCGGCGGCCTACTTCGGCGCCTTCGGGCGGTGCCTCCGGAACCCGGCCTTCACGTTCAGCGTCCGGACTCGCCGGCCGCCGCGCGATCCCGTCAATGCGCTCCTGAGCTTCGGCTACGCCATGCTGACGACCGTGGTGGAGTCCGCAGTGCTGCGCGCCGGGCTCGACCCCATGCTAGGCTCGCTCCACGCCCCGGAGTTCGGGCGGCCGTCGCTGGTGCTGGACCTCATGGAAGAGTTCCGTCCCGTGCTGGTGGACGCCCTGGCGCTCCGGCTCGTGAACCGGCGCGCGGTGGCGCGCGAGGACTTCGAGGAGTTCGTCGAGGAGCCCGGCGACCCGCTCGGGGAAGCAGAGAGGGAGGAAGACGGCACTGCCCCCGCCGTCTGGCTCGGAGAGACGGGACGGCGTATCTTCTTCCGGGCGTGGGGCCGGCGCCTGCGCGAGACGCACTGGTACGAGTCCAGGCGCCAGACGCTGACCTTCGAGCAGATTGTGCGGCAGCAGGTCTATCATCTGGTGAGGGTGCTCATGGGCGAGGACACGGCGTACTATCCCTTCACGGTCAGGTAGGGCAATGGGATCCCGGCACCTCGTGATCAGCTACGACGTGACCGATGACCGGATCCGCGCGCGGCTGGCCAAACGGCTGCGAGGGTACGTGGACCGAGTCCAGAAGAGCGTGTTCGAGGGCCCCGTCGAGGAGGGGCGGCTGGAGGACCTTCGGGCGGGGATCCGGCAGGCCATAGACCAGGAGGCGGACTCGGTTAGGGTCTACAGCCTGTGCGCCCGGTGCCAGGGGGCGACGGAGATCATAGGCACGGGCGTGTACGTCGAGCGGGAGGAGGGCGATGTCATCGTCTGATGGGCGCGGATCTCGACGGGCCAGGGGGGCGTCGCGGAAGTGGGCATCCCTCCTCACCTGGGCCATGACGATCCGCGCGAGCTGTAAGGGCTTGAACGGGAACACGTGTTCGGCTGACCGGGCGCGTGCGGGGAGGGGGTGGTCCGCGACGAGAGGCAGGGATCCGCGCTCGACAGTGCTCGATGTCCCGTGCGACGAGGGTTTGGCAGGCGCGGGGACCGAATGGACGCCCCGAACGAAAGGGGATTACGACGCGCGCAATTCCTCTAATACGTACATGCTGCACGACCGAATGGACGCCCCGAACGAAAGGGGATTACGACGAGCCGGATCTCGTTCTGTCCAACGCGGATGAGAGACCGAATGGACGCCCCGAACGAAAGGGGATTACGACCGCGTGATCAGGAGGATGGGCATGATCAGGCTGGGAGACCGAATGGACGCCCCGAACGAAAGGGGATTACGACTCGAACAACGGCTCGCACTCCCACTCCTCGACCTCGACCGAATGGACGCCGCGAACGAAAGGGGATTACGACCTTGGCCATTCTTCCAGTCGCGAGCCGAGGGAGTCGCCGACCGAATGGACGCCCCGAACGAAAGGAGATTACGACCCCCATCAGCGTCGGTCCCGGCTTTGCCGCGCGCCGGCGAGCTGACCGAATGGACGCCCCGAACGAGGGGGATTACGACCACCTGCGCCTCCAGGTGCCGGATGCGGTCGGCGGGACCGAATGGACGCCCCGAACGAAAGGGGATTACGACATCGGGCCGGCCATGAGTCACGCCTCCAAGGTGCTGCGTGGGAGACCGAATGGACGCCCCGAACGAAAGGGGATTACGACGTCCATCAGCGCGCCGAGGCCGAGGGTGGCGAGACACAGACCGAATGGACGCCCCGAACGAAAGGGGCGTCCAGATCCGAGAGGCGGCGCCGCCGACTCGGCCATGGGGGCGGGACACTCGCGGAACGGGCGGCCGCCTTCGGTGTTTCGCCTGCGCGCGGCGGCGCGAGATCGGCCGGGCTCGCACGCGGCCTTTTTCGGTCAAGGCGAGCGAGGATCCGTGAGAAGATCGGGCCGCTCGCCGCGCCGCGGGATCGGCGAGGCGAGCCGACGCTCTCCACGGGGTACTGTGGCGGGGGCGTCAGCCGGCACGGAGTGGACTTGCGCTGCCGCCCGGGGGGAGCGCCGGGGGGGACGAGGATGACGAAGGGGCACGACGTCGTCGTCGTGGGATGCGGCATCGCCGGGCTGGCGGCGGCGGCCAGCGCCACCGAGGCCGGAACGCGGGTCGCTCTGCTCGAACGGGCGTCGCGGGATGAGCGCGGCGGCAACTCGCGCTACACGGAGTCCTACTTCCGGATGCGATCCGAGAGCCAGGTGTCCGAGGACTTCCAGTCTGGCCTGGAGGCCAATGCCGGCGGATACCTGGATCCGGAGCTGGTGAAATCGGTTCTCAAGTCGCCCGATCAGTGGCCGCCCCTGCTGCGGTCGCTCAGCTTTGTCGATCCCGAGCTGATCGCCGAGTTCGCGCGCGAGGTTCCGGGGGCCGTCGCCTGGCTGAAGCGGTCCGGCGTGCGCTTCGAGCTCCTGCCCACGCAGTTCATCACCCAGACCACGCCCCGCCTCCTTCCGGTGGGCGGGGGCCTCGCCATCGTCGAGGCGCTGGCCGAGCTGGCCGAGCGCCAGGGTGTCGCCTTCCACTACGAGACCACCGCCCTCTCGCTCTTGACGGGGGACGATGGCTCCGTGGTGGGCGTCCAGGCACGCTCCAGGGCCGCGGGGAGCATGGAGTTCCGCGGCCAGGTGGTCCTGGCCTGTGGAGGGTTCGAGGGGAACCCGGAGATGCTCACCCAGTACCTCGGGCCGGGTGCCCATTTCGTGAGGCCCGTGGCGCGCGGCGGCCACTACAACAAGGGCGAGGGGATCCGGATGGCCCTGGCTCTCGGTGCGGCCCCCGCGGGGGAGTACGGGAGCTTCCACGCAGAGCCCATCGACCCTCGCTCCGGGGCCTCCGAGCCGTCCATCATGATCTTCCCCTACGGTATCCTGGTCAACCGCCGGGGCGAGCGCTTCGTGGACGAGGGGGCGGACCGGGTGGACCGGATCTACGAGGAGGTGACGCGCGCGATCTGGCGGCAGCCTCAGGGCATTGCCTATTGCGTGTGCGACGCGCGGGTGCGGGAGATCCCGGGCTACATGCGCGCCATCAGGACCGACCAGCCGGCCGTCGAGGCCGACAGCCTGCGGGCCCTCGCGGAGAAGCTGGAGCTGCCCGTGGAGGTCTTCGAGGCCACCGTCCGCCGCTACAACGCGGCCGCCGAGCCCGGCCCCTTCGACCCCATGGGGCTCGACGGCCTGCGCACGCGGGGGCTCGTGCCCGCCAAGAGCAACTGGGCCGTGCCGCTGGAGCGGGCGCCGTTCTTCGCCTACCCCATCATCTCCTCTGTGGTGTTCACCTTCGGGGGGCTCAAGGTCACGCCCCGGGGAGAGGTGATCAACGCCGACGGGGACCTCATCCGCGGCCTGTACGCGGCGGGGGAGGTCATCGGCATGTACTACGGCTCCTATCTGGGCAGCACCTCGGTGCTCAAGAGCCTGGTGTTCGGGCGCATCGCCGGCGCGGTGGCCGCAGGAGCGCCGCGTCGCTCGTGACGCGAGGCGTGGCCGCTCTCCGTCTCCCAAGAGGACTGACCCATGGCGAGCAGTGACATCCGGATCTGGCATCAGAGCTTCACCGTCCTCGAGAAGCTTCCCGACTATGCCGCCGCCCTCCGCGCGCACATGGCGAAGGTCTCGCGTCCGGGCACGGAGGTCGTGCTGCACGGCATGCACCCGGAGACCTACGCGACGGAGTACCCCGGAGCCGACATCCGCTTCGGCTATCTCTACCTGCTCCATGCCCATCAGTTCGCCGTCAACGGGCTCGCGGCCCAGCGCCAGGGATTCGACGCCTACGCCATCAGCACGCTGCCCGACCCCGTGCTCCGGGAGACGCGGAGCCTGGTGGAGATCCCCGTGGTGGGGTACGGCGAGGCCGCGATGCACCTGGCCTGCTTCCTGGGGCAGCGCTTCGGGATCCTCGTGTTCATCGACGCGCTGGTGCCGCGCCTCGAGGAGAACGCCCGCCGCTACGGGCTTGCCGGGCGGATGGCGGGGGTGCGCCACGCGGGGTTCCAGTTCAGCGACGTGGCGGCGGCGTTCGCCAACCCGCGTCCGATCGTGGAGCGCTTCCAGGAGGCCGCCCGGCGGATGATCGCCGACGGGGCCGACGTGCTGATCCCCGGCGAGGCGGTGCTTTGCGTGCTTCTCGCCTCGCAGGGGGTGAGCCGCGTGGACGACGTGCCGGTGGTCGATGCGCTGGCCGCCACGGTGAAGATGGCGGAGGCGCTGGTGGACCTGCGCCGGATCACCGGGCTCGAGGCGAGCCGGAAGGGGCACTTCGCCGCGGCGCCGCCCCGCGGAAGGGTCGAGGAGCTGCTTCGCTTCTACGGGCTGGACCGATTCGGGCACCAGACGTGAACCAGGGCTGTTTCACGGGAGGGAAGGCGCCATGAGCAGGACACGAGCATGGATCGTCGCCGCTGTCGCGCTGGCCGCGACCGCGGCCGGAGCCGGGCCGGCGGCCGCGCAGCAGGTCGTGGTGGTGTCGGGCCCGATCGGGGGCGTCTGGTACCCCGTCGCCAGCGGCATGGCCGAGATCCTCCAGAACAAGGTGGGGGTCACGGTGACGCAGCAGCCGGGCGGCGGCATCTCGAACGTGTTCAACGTGGCCGCGGGCAAGGCGCAGCTGGGCTTCACGACCGCTGACGCCGCCGGGGCCGCCTTCGCCGGGGCGGGGGACTTCAAGGGCAAGGCGACGCCGAACCTCAGGCTCGTCGGGGTGCTGTACGGCCAGCAGTACAACCTGGCCGTCTTCGCCGACAGCCCGATCAGGAAGGTCCAGGACCTCAAGGGCCGCGCCCTCGTGACGACGCCCCGCGGCTCGTCCACGGAGCTCATGACCCGGCGCGTGCTGGAGGCCCACGGGCTGAGCTACGAGGACCTCAAGAAGGTCAACTACGGGAGCAACACCGACGGCGTGAACATGATGAAGGACGGGCACGCCGAGGTGATGTCGCACCTCATCACGAACCCCGCGGCCTACCTCATGGATCTGGCCTCCGCCAAGCCGATCCGGCTGATCTCGCTCGACCCCGCGGCCGTCGACCGCCTGGTGAAGTTCCCCGGGTACACGCGGGCGACGATCAAGGCGGGGATCTACAAGGGCCAGGACCAGGAGGCGCTGACGCTCAACTCGCCCGTCATGCTCGTGACGCGGGCGGAAATGGCCGAGGACCTCGTCTACAAGCTCACCAAGGCGCTCTTCGAGAACCGCGCCCAGCTCGTGAACGTGCACAAGGTCATGGAGCACTTCGTTGCCCAGGACGCGGCCCGGGACCCCGTTGTCCCGGTCCATGCGGGTGCCCTGAAGTACTACAGAGAGGTGGGCGCTGTCCGATAAGCCGCCGCTCGGCGCGCGGCTCGACGAGGCCCGGGGCGTCCACGAGGCGGCCCGGCTCGAGACGCCGGCCTTCTCCCGGCCCGGCGGCTGGGCGGGGCAGGTCGTTCGCGCTCTCGCGGTGGCCTTCTCGCTGTACCAGCTCTACACCGCTGCTTTCGGAGCCTTCGAGCAGTCCATCCAGCGCTCGGTGCACCTGGCGTTCGGCCTGGCGCTGCTCGGGCTGACCTACCCGCTCCGGCGCCGGGGTGCCGGGACGGCGGGGGCCCCGCCGCTGGCGGACTGGGTGTTCGCCCTCCTCGGGGCCCTGTCGTCACTGTACCTGGTCCTCCAGTACGAGCGGCTGACGACCCGGATCTCCATGGTGACGCCCCTCGAGACCCTGGATCTGGCGGCCGGGGTGATTCTCACCGTCGTGGTGCTCGAGGCCTGCCGCCGGACGGTGAGCCTGGGCCTGGCGCTGGTGGCGGTCGGCTTCATCGTCTACGGGTTCGTCGGGTGGCTGATCCCGGGCCGCTTCGGGCATCCCGGCTTCCTCTTCGATCAGCTCGTCGAGGTCGTCTTCCTGTCCAGCGAGGGGATCTTCGGGATTCCCCTCGGAGTCTCCGCCACCTACGCCTTCCTGTTCATCGTCTTCGGCGGCTTCCTCATGCGCCTCGGGCTGATGTCTTTCTTCGCCGACCTGGCGCTGGCGCTGGCCGGGGCCACCTCCGGCGGGCCCGCCAAGGTCGCCATCGTCTGCAGCGCCCTCTTCGGGACCATCAGCGGCAGCGGCATCGCCAACGCCATCACGACGGGGAGCTTCACGGTCCCGCTCATGGTGCGCGCGGGCTACCGGCCCCACTTCGCGGCCGGCGTCGAGTCCGCGGCGTCCATGGGCGGCAACATCATGCCTCCCGTCATGGGGGCCGCCGCCTTCATCATGGCGGACTTCCTCGGCGTGCCCTATCAGCAGGTGGCGGTGGCCGCCATCATCCCCGCCGTCCTCTACTTCTTCGGGGCCGGGGCGATCGTGCACTTCGAGGCGCTCAAGCGGGGGATCCCCCGCATTCCCCGCGCCGAGCTGCCCCCCCTCGGCCGCGTGCTCCGCGAGCGGGCCTACCTGGCCATCCCCGTCGCGGGGCTGATCTACTTTCTCATGAGCGGGCGGAGCGCCATCTTCGCCGGCTTCTGGGCCACGGTGCTGACCATCCCCGTGAGCTACCTGCGCCGGGAGACCCGGATCACGCCGCGGAAGATCGTGGAGGCGCTGGAGTGGGCGGCCCTGACGGCGTTGCCCGTGATCACGGCGTGCGCCGTCGTGGGCATCATCCTCGGACTCGTCGCGCAGACGGGCGTGGGCGTGAAGATGGCCAGCGCGATCCTGGCCCTCGCCTATGGCAACATGTTCGTCACGCTGGTCCTGGCCATGCTCGCCTCGCTGCTCCTGGGGACGGGCCTGCCCACGACCCCGACCTACATCATCACGGCGGCGCTCACGGCGCCCGCCCTGGTGAAGTTCGGGCTGCCGCCGCTGGCGGCGCACTTCTTCGTCTTCTACTACGGGATCCTTGCCGACATCACGCCTCCCACGGCCATCGCCCCGTACGCGCTCTCGGCCATCGCCCGGTCGGACCCGAACCGGACGTGCTGGGCCGCGTGCCTGGTGGCCCTGTCCGGCTTCATCGTTCCGTTCATCTTCGCCTACGAGCCCGCCATGCTCGACCCGCTCATGGCATGGCCCGGGACCAGCGCGTACCGGGTCGTCGGCGTGGCGCTCTCGGCGGTGCTCGGCGTGCTCATGCTGAGCGCCGCCCTCATCGGCTGGCTGCGCAGACGCGCCACCATGCTGGAGCGGCTGCTGCTCCTCGCAGGAGCCGTCGCGCTCATCACGCCCGGGCTCGCGACCGATGTCGCGGGCCTGTCGATGCTCGCCCTGGTGCTGGCGCTGCAGGCCTGGCGCGGGCGCGCCCGCCCCTGAGCGCTCCGGCTTCAGGCCCCTGTCAGCGACGCTGCCGCGGCCTCACGTGACCATCCGGCCGCCGTCCACGTAGATGATCTGTCCCGTCAGGTAATCGGCCGCCGGAGAGGCGAGGAAGAGGGCGACCCCCGCGACGTCGGCCGGGGTGCCCATCCGGCCCATGGGGATCCGGGCCAGGATGGTCTGCCGCTGCTCCGGGATGGCCAGGACATCGGCGTTCAGGTCCGTGGGGACGGCGCCCGGCGCGATGGTGTTGACCAGGACGCCCTGGGCGGCCCACTCGAGGGCGAGCATGCGGCTGAACTGCCAGATCGCAGCCTTCGTCGCTCCATACACGGTACTCTTCCAGGCGCCCGCGGCCGCCGAGGTCGAGGAGATGTTGATGATGCGGCCGCTCCTGGCGGCGACCATCGCCTCGCCGAGGGCCTGACAGCACAGGATGACCCCCTTGACGTTGATGCCGAGCATGGCGTCGCACTCCTCCTCGGTCAGCTCGAGGAGCGCTTTCCTGGCCAGGACCCCTGCGCTGTTCACCAGGACGTCGATGCGACCCGCCTCGCCCAGGCAGGCGTCCCGGAAGGCGCGGACCGAGCCCCGGTCGGTGACATCCAGAGGCTGGAAGCGCACGGCCCCGCCGCCCGACCGAAGGCGCTGCGCCAGCGCCTCGCCCGCCTTGGCGTCCCGCGACCCCATCCACACCGTGGCCCCGGCGCCCGCGAACGCCTCGACGATGCCCCGGCCGATGCCGCGCGTGCCCCCCGTCACCGCCACCACTGTCCCGCGCATGTCCCACGTCACGCTCGCCATGTCGTCTGTCACCCCGCCTTTCGCCTGGACGGCTGCCCACCTGTCATGACCCTGTCCCGCGTCCCGCCCCGCCCGGGCCCAGCCGAGCCTCTCCCGCGACGTGACGGCATCCGCCGCTCGGTACCAGGGCGGGCGCCACCGGCGCCACGGGACAGGCGCCAAGCCGGCGAACATATTGGCATGCACGTCCATGCGAAGGGAAGCGGGAGATGGGGGGCAAGTTTTCTCTTGATCGGCGGCGAGGATAAGTTCATCCTTCGGGGTGCTGTTGACCGTTTAGTCAGTTTGAACGCCGGGTCGAATCCCATGGTGAGATGGACCGACGAGTCCGCCGAAAAGAAACAGCGCCACGAGCTCCGGCGGGAGACCATCCTGCAGGCGGCGGCCCACTGCTTCAACAGGAAGGGCTACCGCGGGACGACCATCGGGGCCATCGCCCAGGAGCTCGGGGTCAGCAAGGCCGCCCTGTACTACTACGTGGAGAGCAAGGAAGAGGTGCTCTTCCTGTGTCACCAGGCCTCCATGGATCTCGGGATGGAGGGCCTGCGGCGGGCGGAGGCGCTGGGGGGGACGGCTGGCGAGAGACTTCGCGCGGCGCTGGGATACTTCATCGAGCAGATGGCGGAGAACCTGAAGGGGTGCTTCGTGATGCTCGAGGGGGGCATGCTGAGCCCGCGGCTCCACCGTCAGGTCGTCAGGCGACGGGACGAATACGAGCATCGGCTCCGCGATCTCGTCGCCGAGGGAGTCGCCTCCGGGGCGTTCGTGCCGTGCAATCCGAAACTGGTCGTGTTCGCGATCCTCGGAGCCGTGAACTGGGTGCAGAAGTGGTACTCGCCTGACGGCGAGGTGGCGGCGAAGGACATCGCCGAGACGTTCGCGGCCTTTCTGACGCGTGGCCTCGAGCGGCGAGGCGTGGAGGTCCCCCTCGACACGGGCGGCGAGGCGAGGGTGCCCATCACCGCTGCCGAGGGGTTCCGCATGAGGACTCGGGCCAACGGAGGGAACCATGTTTGACAAGGGCTTTCTCGAGCAGTTGCGGCAACGGCAGGCAGCCTGGACCGCCGCCCATCAGGGATCCTTCGAGACGGAAGTCAAGAAGGAATTCGTGTCCGAGGCGGGCGTGGTCACCCGACGCCTCTACACCCCTCTCGACCTGGCCGACCAGGGGGTCGACTACTTCGAGGATGTCGGGTTCCCGGGGGATTTCCCGTTCACGCGAGGCCTCTCCCCCGTGGGGTACCGGGCCGGGCTGTGGAAGATCGCTCAGTACTCCGGTCAATCGACCCCCGAGGAATGCAACGCGCTCTGGCGGGATCTCGCCGCTGCCGGGCTCAATACCGTGTATGCCGCCTACGACCTGCCCACCCAGCTCGGCTACGACCCCGATCATCCCATGGCGGAAGGCGAGGTGGGGCGGACGGGGGTGTCGCTGGTGTCGCTCCGTGACTGGGAGATCGCCTTCGACGGCATCGACCTCGGCAAGACGATGGTGAGCACGGTCTGCAATGCGCCGGGGGCCCTCGTCATCGCCATGAACCTGCTCACGGCCCAGCGGCAGGGCGTGGACCTCAAGACGCTGCAGGGCAGCTCGCAGAACGACATCCTCAAGGAGTACACGTCGCGCGGCAACGTCATCTTCCCGCCCGAGCCCTCCATGCGCCTCGTGGTGGACACGCTCGCCTACTGCTCGTCCGTGGCGCCCAACTTCTATCCCATCACGGTGTGCTCGGTGCACCAGTCGGAGTTCGGCGCGAACCATGTCCACGAGGTGGCCTTTGCCCTCGCCGACGGCATCGCCTACGTGGAGAGCGCCGTCAACCGTGGCATCGACGTCGACGTGATCGGCCCCGGGATCATGTGGACGACGAGCCACGACCACCACGCCTTCTTCCACGAGATCGCCAAGCTCCGCGCCATGCGGCGGCTCTGGGCCAAGATCATGCGGGGCCGGTTCAAGGCGCGGAAGCCCGAATCCATGATGTGTCGCCTGTACTCATCGGTCGGCGGCACGAGCCTGATGAAGGAGCAGTACCTGAACAATATCGCCCGCAGCGCCCTGGCGGCCCTGGCCGGCGCCCTGGCCGGTGCGCAGCGGATCGACTTGCGGACGTACGACGAGCAGTGGGGCATTCCCACGAAGGATGCCGAGATCACCAACATCAGGTGCCAGCAGATCGTCGGGTACGAGTGCGGGGTCGGCGAGACGGTCGACCCGCTGGCCGGCTCGTACTACGTCGAGTGGCTCACGAACGAGATGGAAGGACGCTTCGCCGCCGAGATCGAGAAGGTCGACCAGATGGGCGGCACCCTCCGGGCCATCGAGAACGGGTACATCAAGCGGACCATGCTGGAGGACGCGTACAAGTACCAGCTCGGCGTGGAGACGGGGGAGATCCCGCGGGTCGGCCACAACATGTTCCGGCAGGAGAACGACCAGAGCCGGCCGGTCCGGGTGTACCGGGCGGACCCGTCGGTCGAGCAGCGGAGAATCGAGGCGGTCAAGGAGCTCCGCCGGACGCGGCACGACCGGGAAGTCAGCCGAGCGCTCAAGGGGCTCCGCGCGGCGGCGGCCGAGCCGGCGACGGCGGACAACAACCTCATGCCCGCGATCATCGAGGCGGTGCAGGCCTACGCGACCATCGGGGAGATGTGCGACGTGCTCCGGGACGTGTGGGGCGAGTTCAGGGAACCGAAGGTCTTCTAGAGGAGAGCGGGTATGGGGACTCGGGTCGCGGCTCGGCGAATTCGCGTGCTGCTTGTCAAGACGGGGCTGGACGGCCACGATCGCGGAGTGCTGGTGGTCGCCAAGGCCCTGAGCCGGGCGGGGATGGAGGTCATCTACGGCGGGCTCCACCTCCGCCCCGTGCAGATCGCCAAGATGGCCGCGGAGGAATCGGTGGACGTGGTGGGGCTCAGCAGCCTGTCGGACAATCATCGGGCGCTGGTGCCGCGGATCATCCAGGAGCTGAAGACCGTGGGCCTGGACGATGTGCTGGTGCTCCTGGGCGGGTTCATCCAGGACGAGGATGTGCCGGTGATGAAGGCTGCTGGCGTCGCGGAGGTGTTCGGCGTCGGCACTCGGCTGGAGGACATCGCGACGTACATCCAGACGCACGTCCGGGCGGGATGATGTCGGACGGCGTCGGACCAGGGGCCACCGTCGAGGGTGTGCGCATGAACATTGCCAGGTGGCTCGAGCGTGGTTCTCAAGGCGGGGCAAGCGGCCACCGTGGAGGAGGTCATCACGGACTGTCGAAGCAAGATCGCGGCGTTCAAGGTTCCCCGGGTCATCGAGTTGGTCCGGGAGCTTCCGAAGACTGCCACGGGGAAGATCCTCCGGCGCAGTCTGCGGGAGCACACTCCAGCCTCGTAGAGAAGGAGGACGGTATGCGAAGCGTTCCTGCAGCACGTCGGGAGTGGGGATACGTGGCTGCCGCGGTCCTGCTGGCGCTCGGCGCCGCGCGCCTTCGCCGAGACCGCGCGCATGGCCACCGACGAGGTCAACGCGCGGGGCGGGGTGGACGGCGTCAAGATCCGGCTCATCGTGGAGGACACGGCGGCCGACCCGAAGCAGGGTATCGCGGCCTTCCAGAAGCTCGTCTCGGTGGACCGCGTGCCCATCGTCTCGAGCGCGTGGAGCACGGTCATCATGGCCACGGCCCCCGTGGCGGACCGCGAGAAGGTGCTCCTCATCAACCACGGCGCCAACGCCCCGTCGATCCGCGGCGCCGGCAAGCTGCTGATCAGCTTCTTCCCCCTGGCGGACCTGGACATCAAGCATCTGGCCCGCTACGCGGCCACGAAGCTCGGCAAGAAGCGGGGCGCGGTCATGTATGTCAACAACGACACCGGCCGCCTCAACGCCAAGGTCTTCCAGGAGAACTTCGAGGCCGCGGGCGGCAAGATCGTCGCCGTCGAGAGCCACGAGGCCGACGCCATCGAGTTCGGGGCGCAGGCCGCGAAGATGCGCGCCGCCCAGCCCGACATCATCCACATCCCGTCGCTGGTCCAGGAAGCGCCCCGGATCGTCAAGCAGTTCCGGGAGATGGGAATCAAGGCGCAGTTCACCAGCTACTCGGTGGCCGAGAGCAAGGAGATGCTGAGCGTCGCGGGCGAGGCCGCCGACGGCCTGCTCTACACCTCGCTGGCTCCGCCGGCGGACCAGCCTGGGCCCAAGGCGCTCATCGACCGGTACAAGGCGACGTACAAGAAGGACCCGGTGGCCACCGCATACCTCATGTACGTGTGGGACCTCCACAACACGGTCCTCCCGGAGGCGATCCGCTACGCCAAGAAGCAGGGGTGGGGGTACAGCGGCGAGGCCATCCGGCGCGCGATGCTGACGCAGAAGGCCTACGACACGAAGGCGAGCGGCAAGACCGTGTTCGAGGGTGACGGCACTGTGAACAAGGTCGTCTACCTGAAGCGGGTCAACGTCAAGGAGAAGAAGTTCGAGTACGCGGCGACGCTGGACTAGGCGCTCCGCTGCGCGGATGGACGCCTGAGCTCAAGGACCCGGCGAACGGCCACCGAGAGAAGACTGGAGGGAGATCCTCGTGGAGTTGCTGCTTCAGCTGCTGTTCAACGGGGTCGTCGTGGGGGCGGTGTACGGGCTGCTGGCCGTCGGCTTCGGACTGATCTTCACGACGACCCGGATCTTTCACTTCGCCCACGGCGCGGTGTACACCCTCGGGGGGTACATCGTGTATTCTCTCACCACCACGCTCGAGTGGCCGCTGGCCGTGGCCATCGTGGTCGCCATGGGCGTCTGTGGCGTGCTCAGCGGCGGGATCGAGGTGGCGATCTACCGCCCGCTCCGGGCGAGAGGCGCCTCCCCCCTGGTCGTGCTCATCGCCTCGCTGTCCATCCTGATGCTCGCGCAGAACCTGCTCGCGATCTTCTACGGGAACGAGATCCGGAGCCTGGCCGGTGCCGTGGTGTTCTCGGGCTTCGAGGCCGGTCCGATCTGGGTCACGTCCATCCAGCTCATCACGATCGCGACCTGCGCCGTGATGTTCGGGCTGCTCAAGCTGTTTCTCCGCTATAGCCGCTACGGAAAGATCATCCGGGCGCTGGCCAACAACTACGAGGCCGCGCGGATCATCGGCGCCGACGCGGACCGCACGTTTCTCGTGACCTTCGTCGTCGGCGGGATCCTGGTGGTCCCGGCCGCCGTGCTGGTCGGCATGCTCACCGGGCTCAAGCCGTTCGGGGGGACGTCGGCCGTGCTGGTGGCCGCGATCGCGGTGATCGTCGGGGGGATGGGGAGCATCATGGGCGCGGCCCCGGGGGCCTTGATCGTCGGCATCAGCGAGAATCTCGCGGTGTGGCGGATCGCGACGGAATGGCAGACGGCTGTCGCGTTCTCGGTGCTGCTGCTGTTCATCGTGTTCAAGCCCACGGGATTCTTCGGTCAGAGGGTCCGGAAGATGGAAGTCTGAGTCGTGGGCACATTCCTCCTTCACCTGCTGGTGCTCACGAACATCTACGTGATTCTCGGTGTCTCCTACAACCTGTTGATCGGGTACGCGGGCCTGTTCTCCATCGCGCACGCGGCGTTCTTCGGGGTCGGCGCGTACGTGTCCATGGTCGTGGTGCTCAGCCTGGGCTGGCCGTACCTCGTCGGACTCGCGGCGGCGGTGGTCATCGCCGCCGTCGTGAGTGGCGTGCTCGCGTTTCCCGCGCTGCGGGTCTCGGGGGATTACCTGGTCATCGCCTCCCTCGGATTCCAGGTGATCATCTTCAACGTGTTCATGAACTGGGAGTCCGTGACCGGGGGGCCCGCCGGCGTCCCGGGGATCCCGAGGCCGGGCGTGCTGGTGTGGACGGTGGAGTCGCCGCTGGCGTTTGGCGTGGTCAGCAGCCTGATGGCGGCGGCCGCGTACCTGTTCGTCCGCCGGGTCGTGTCCTCGCCGTTCGGCCGGGTGCTGCGGGCCATCCGGGAGGACGAGGTGGTGACCCAGGCGCTGGGCAAGAACGTCACGGGCGTCAAGGTCGTGGTGTTCATGGTGTCCGGTGGCGTGGCGGCGACGGCGGGGAGCCTGTTCGCGCATTACACCACCTACATCAACCCGTACTTCTTCACGCTGGAGGAGTCGATCCTGATTCTCTCCGTGGTGATCGTGGGAGGCGCGGGGAACCTCACCGGGTCCATCCTCGGTGCCGTGGTCCTGACGCTCCTGCCGCAGGCCTTGCGGCTGGTGGAGCTGCCGGAAGCGCTTGCGGCCAACCTGCGCCAGATCATCTATGCCGCGCTCCTGGCGGGGTTCATGTTCTTCCGCCCGCAGGGGATCCTCGCGGAGCGGACCCTGACACTCGCCGGGAAGGACTGATGGAGCGCCTCCTGAGGGTGGAGGAGGTGTCGAAGAACTTCGCCGGGATCCAGGCGGTCAGCGGGCTGTCCGTCTCGCTGGAAGAGGGGCGGATCGCCGGGCTGATCGGACCCAACGGCGCCGGCAAGACGACTCTCTTCAACCTCATCACCGGGTTTCACGCCGTCACCTCAGGGCGGATCTTCTACCGCGACGCCGACATCACCGGGCTGGCGCCGTACCGGATCGCGGGCCAGGGGATCGCGCGCTCGTTTCAGGACCTGCGCCTGTACACCAAGATGACGGTGCTGGAGAACTGCCTGGTCGCGCAGCCCCGGCAGGCGGGCGAGCGATTGCGCAACGTGTACCTCCGACCCGGCTGGGTGCGCCGGCAGGAGCGCGAGTGCCGGCAGCGGGCCATGGAGCACCTGACGTACGTGGGTCTCCAGGGGCAGGCGGACCGGAAGGCCGAGGACCTGGCGTACGGGGAGCAGAAGCTCCTGGCCATCGCCCGGCTCCTCGCCACCGAGGCGAACCTGCTGCTCCTCGATGAGCCGACCTCCGGGCTGGATCGTGGATCGTTGAGCGACATGATCCAGGTGATCAAGGGGCTCGTCGGCCAGGGGAAGACGATCTGCGTCATCGAGCACAACCTGGACGTGGTGCGCGCGGTATCGGACTGGGTGGTCTTCATGGATCAAGGGAAGGCCCTGGCGAGCGGAGAGCCGGAGGCCGTCCTGGCCGACCGATCCCTGGCGGAGATCTACTTTGGCGTCTGAGGCATCGAGGGCGCTCCTGGAGCTGACGGAAGTCCGGGCCAGCTACGGCAAGAAGCAGGTCCTCTCGGGCGTGAATCTCGCCGTGCGGGTGGGAGAGATCGTGGCGCTGATCGGCCACAACGGCGCCGGAAAGTCCACGACGCTCAAGACCGTCCACGGCTTGCTGCCGACCGGTGGGGGCCACATCTCGTTCGACGGACGGCCCATCGAGCACCGAAGCGTGAACCGGAACGTCCGGACCGGGATCAGCCTGGTGCCGCAGGGACGATTCGTGTTCTCGGAGCTGCCCGTCGGCGAGAACCTGGAGGTCGCGGCCTTCGTGCTCAAGGTGTCGGCGGAGGAGATCCGCGTGCGGATGGCGGCGGTGTTCGGGCTGTTCCCCGCGTTGGCCGAGAAGCGCCGGGAGCTGGCGGGGGCGCTCAGCGGCGGGCAGCAGCAGATGCTCGCGATCGGGATGGCCCTGATGCAGAAGCCGAGGCTCCTGTTGCTCGACGAGCCGTCGATCGGCCTGGCTCCGCTCCTCGTCCAGCAGGTGATGGAATCGGTGCTCAGGATCCGGGACACATTCAACACCTCGGTCCTGATCGTCGAGCAGAACGTGCGACAGGTCCTGCGGGTCTCGGAGCGCGTGTTCGTGATGAAGCTCGGGAAAGTGGTCCTGGAAGCGCCGTCGGCCGAGCTCCTGTCGCGCCAGGATCTCTGGGATCTCTTCTGAGGTCGCACGGGCACGGGGAGGTGCCGGGCCTCCGCCCCGGCGCGACGGGGCGTGGTCCTCATCAGGCCTGCTGTGAAAGGGCGAGCGCACATGGCTAACCGGCTGCAATTCGGGATCTACATGGCGGTGGCGGACCCTCCCGACGGCAAGGCGCTGGTTCGGCGCGTGGAGGAGACGCGCCGGGAGGCGGAGCTCGCGGAGCAGTGTGGGTTCGATTTCTGCCTGGTGGGCGAGCATCATCAGGATCCGGATGGATTCCTGCCGTCCCCCCTCCTGCTGCTCGCCGCCATCGCGGCAAGGACCGAGCGGCTCCGGCTCGGGACGGGCGTCCTGCTGCTTCCTCTCCAGCACCCCTTCAAGGTGGCGGAGGACGCCGCCACGCTGGACGTCATCTCGAACGGCCGCTGCATCCTGGGCGTCGGGGCGGGCTATCAGCCGCGGGACTTCACGCCCTTCGGCGTCCCGACAGCGCAGCGCGGGTCGCTCCTGGACGAGGGCTTGCAGATCATCCGCGCCTGCTGGACCGAGGAGGCGTTCAGCTTCAAGGGGCGACACTTCGTGCTCCAGGATGTCAGCCAGCGCCCCCGGCCGGTGCAGAAGCCCCACCCGCCGATCTGGGTTGGCGGCTCCAGCCAGAAGGCCCTCGAGCGTGCGGCTCGGTGGGGAGACGCCTGGGTGACGGATCCGCTGCAGCACCTGGCGGTCATCAAGCCGCAGCAGGCGCAGTACCGGAGGCTGGCCGAAGGCCAGCACAGGCGCCCGTGTACCGTCCTCATGCGCGACGCGTGGGTGGCCCGGACCCGCCGGGACGCCTACGAGGAGGCAGCGGGGAACATGCTGCACATGTTCCGCTATTACTGGAGGAACAAGGCCTTCGTGGACGAGCTGGATCCGGCGCTGCGGGGTATTGCCGCCGAGTCGGACCTGACCTTCGACGGGATGGCCGAGGACCGTGTTCTTCTCGGGTCAGCGGCCGACTGCGTCGCGCAGATCAAGCGCTGGCGGGAGGAGACCGGGGCGGAGTGCCTCGTCCTCAGGCTCCGGCAGGCGCATGCGGACGGGCCGCCCCACGAGAAGATCATGTCGGCGCTCCGGATCTTCGGAGAGGAAATCATCGGACAGTTTGCATGACACGATGTGCCCCGACGGCCCTCGCCCATCCCGCCCGGCGGGGCGGCGAGGCCGGCACGACCCAGGAGGAACGAGCGTTGGCGACGTACAAGGACATCTTCTACGAGAAGAAGGACCACGTGGCGCGCATCACAATCAACCGCCCGAAGCAGTACAACGCCTTCACGGGTGACACGCTGAAGGAGATGACGCTGGCCTTCGAGGCCGCCGGTGGGGACGGCGAGGTGGGGGTGGTCGTCCTCACCGGGACCGGGGAGAAGGCGTTCTCCGCCGGGGGCGACGTGAACTGGGAGAAGGAGGGCGGACTCGAGCGGCAGATCCTCGAGCCGTACTTGATGCACCAGACGGTGTCCCAGTGCCCGAAGCCCGTCATCGCCCGCGTCAACGGCTACTGCATCGGCGGGGCCAACCACCTGGCCTACTTCTGCGATTTCACCATTGCCGCCGAGCACGCCATCTTCGGCCAGAACGGGCCCCGGGTGGGCAGTCCCGCGTGCGGCGCCATCGTGAGCTACCTCACGCGAGTGATCGGCGCCAAGCGCGCGCGCGAGATGTGGATGCTCTCCCGCCGATACAGCGCGAAGCAGGCGCTGGAGATGGGGCTGATCAACGCGGTGGTGCCGATGGACAGGCTCGACGAGGAAGTGGACAAGTGGTGTCAGGAGCTCCTGGCGCTGTCGCCCACGTGCTTGCGGATCCTCAAGGCATCGTTCGTCGAGGAGTTCAGCTATCTCTCCGGACAGGGAGACCAGCTGCGGCGGTATCTGACCAACCGCGAGTTCTGGGAGGAGGAGCAGCAAGAGGGGGCGCGCGCGTTTCTCGAGAAGCGGCCTGCGGACTTCTCGAAGTTCCGCCGGGCGGACCGCTGACGGACCAGGACAGGTGAGGACCCGAGGCGCGGGCAGGGAGCGACCCCGTTGACGAGCCGTGCGAGCTGGGACCAGGAGGTGGACGTGCTGGTGATCGGGGCCGGCGGCTGCGGGCTCGTCGCTGCCATCGCCGCCCACGACGCCGGCGTGCCCGGGGTGGCCGTCGTCGAGAAGTCCCCGCGACTTCGCGGCGATACCTCGATGAGCACGGGCTCGGTGGCGGCCGCGGGCACCCGGTTCCAGCGGGCGGCGGGGATCGAGGACTCGGCGGAATCGATGCTCGAGGACTTCATGCGCCTGACTGGTCCCCACGAGATGAGCGGGCTCTGTCGCGTGCTCGTGCGGGAGTCGGCCGGCCTGGTCGAGTGGCTGGTGGACGAGGTCGGAGCGCGCCTGGAGATCATCACTGCGTATCGCCACGTCGGCCACTCCGTCCCGCGGCTGCATGGACCGAGATCGCGGCGAGGTCAGGACCTGGTCGATGATCTGCTGCGCGCGGCGGAGAAGCGCGGGATCCCCGTGGCGCTGGCGAACCCCGTGCAGGACCTGGTCGCGGATGAGGCGGGTGCCGTGATCGGCGCGGTGGTGCGCGGCGATCGCACGCGGGGGACGCGGATCGGCGCTCGCAAGGTCATCGTCGCGACCAACGGGTTCGGAGCCAATGCCGAGATGATGCGCACCTACTGCCCGGAGATGGCCGGTGCCCAGTACTTCGGGGCGGAGGGGAGCACCGGCGAGGCGGTGCTCTGGGGGCGCCAGGTGGGGGCTGGATTCGCGAACATGGCGGCCTACCTGGGGTACGCCGCCGTGGCGTACCCGCACGGCTCGCTGCTGTCGTGGACGACGATCGAGAAGGGAGGGGTCGTCGTGAACGCCCGCGGGGAGCGGTTCGGCGATGAGTCGGTGGGCTATTCGGGCTTCGCCGGCGCGGTCATGCGGCAGCCGGCCCCGACCTTCGCGATCTTCGACGAGCGCATCCGCGAGGTCGCGGCGCAGGAAGAGGAGTTCGGCAAGCTCCTCGAGATGGGCGGTGCCACGCGCGCCACGTCGATCGGCGGCCTGGCCGCCGCGACCGGGCTCGATGGAGAGGCGCTCGACGCGACCCTGCTGGCGTACAACCAGGCTGCGCGGGCCCGCACGGCGGACCGCTTCAGCCGGTCCAGCTTCGGTCTGGCTCCTCTCGGGCCGCCCTACTTCAGCTGTCGGATCGTGCCTGGTCTGTTCAACACCCAGGGGGGCCTCACGGTCGACGCCGGGGGCCGCGTGCTACGCCCCGACGGGCACGCGATCCCCAACCTGCTGGCCGGCGGCGGTGCCGCCGCCGGCATCGCGGGGCACACCGGGGGCGCCGGCTACGCCTCGGGCAGCGGCCTGCTCGCTGCGCTCGGTGTGGGTCGGCTGGCCGGCCGCACAGCTGCGCGCGAGATCCAGGGCCGTGCCTGACGGGACGAGGAGGCCTGTTCATGACTAAGAGGGTCGCCATCGTCGGCACGGGAATGACGCCGTCGGGAACCAGCGCCATGCCCTCCTGGGACCTCTTCGCGACGGCGGCCAAGGAGGCGGTCGGAGAGGCGGGCCTGCCGCTCTCGCGCATCGAAGCCCTGCACCTCGGCAATGTCTACAGCGACTTCACCGAGGCGCAGACGAACATGGCGCCCAAGGTGCTGTCGGCCATGGGGGTCCAGAGCCTCATCCCCTGCGTCCGGTACGAGGCCGCCTGCGCGAGCGCGAGCATCGCGTTCCGCCAGGGGTATCTGAACATCCTCAGCGGCATGTACGATGTCGTGCTCGTCGGCGGGACCGAGCGCCTCCGGGCGGTGCCCGGCAGTGTCGTCCAGCAGGCCATGGCGACCTCCATGGATCTGACCGAGCGAAGCGCCGGGCTGACCTTCGCGGCCTACTGGGCCTACGTCGCCAGGGCGTACGCCCGAAAGCACGGGCTCACCGAGACGCGACTCCAGGAGCTCCTCGCGCATATCTCCGTGAAGAACCACTGCCACGGTGCCGTCAACGGGAAGGCTCACCTCCAGAGGGAGGTGACGCTCGAGGACGTCATGAGCAGCCCGCTGGTGGCGCCGCCGCTCCGGGTCATGGATTGCAGCCCGTTCTCTGACGGGGCGGCCGCGCTGGTGCTCGCCTCGGAGGACGCCGCCGCGCACTGCGCGAAGCCCATCTGGATCGCCGGATCAGGGCAGGCCTCCGGCGGCTTCGCGATCGCGGAGCACGCGGATCTCGCCGCCAACCCCGCCATCGGCAAGGCCGCCGCCGACGCGTACCGACAGGCGGGCCTGGGACCGGCCGATATCGATGTCGCGGAGGTGCACGATTGCGTGAACATCCACGAGGTCGTGTGCCTCGAGAGCGCGGGGTTCTTCAAGGAGGGCGAGGGAATCCGCGCCGCAGAGGAGAGGCGGACCTACTTCGACGGAGATGTCCCCGTCAACCTGTCGGGTGGTCTCAAGGCGCGGGGCCATCCGGTCGGGGCGACGGGGGCCTATCAGCTCTGCGAGATCGCGCGCCTGCTGCGTGGAGACTTCCAGGGGAAGCAGGCCCGGGACCCGGAAGTCGGGCTCACCGTCAACGTGGGTGGGACCGGCACCGCGGTGACGGTGAACATACTGCGCAAGGGGTGACCCGGTCATGGCTCGAGTGTCGGACCAGCCTTTCTCTTATTGCTTCCGCTGCCGGACGTGTGCGTACACGAGCGCAGTGGTCAAAGCCGTCTGCCCGAGCTGCGGCACCAGCGGGGCGATGGCTCCGGAGGCCGCGACCGGCGGCCACGTCGTGGACTTCGTGCCCGTCCTGTACCCGCCGGAGAACCTGAAGGGCCTGGGACGCTACGTCAGCGTGCTCGTCAGGCTGGACAACGGCTGCCAGGTGTTCGGCGTGTTCCGGGGCGACCCGGAGCGCATCCGGGTCGGCACCCCGGTGGTCGTCTCGCAGGGCGACGCGGCCGAGAAGGTCCCGTTCTTCGACGTGGCCACACCGACGCCGGATGCCGAGACATGCTCCAGCAGAACTTCGCCTACCTCGTAGACAAGAGGCGGGAGGTGTGCGCGCAGGACGTCGCCGTGGTCGAGGCGCACAGCGGCAGGCGACACACCTACGACGACCTCTGCCGTCGCGCGCGCGCCCTCGCCGCCGGGTTGCAGGCTGAAGGGATCAGGCGGGGCGACTGCATCTGCTGTCTGACGGGCAACACCGTGGAGTACCTCCATCTCTTCCTGGCCGCCGCCCGGCTGGGTGCCATGGTGAGCCCGATCAACCACCGCCTGTCGTCATCGGACGCGGGGCGAATCCTCGCCGATGCCCGGCCCCGGGTCTTCGTGTTCGACCGAGCGCTCGACGGCCTGGCCAGGGAGCTCGTCGGTGACGGCAGCCAGTTCGGCAGGGTCCTCTCCTTCGGGGACGGCGACTCCCGCTGGGCCGACGACCTGGAGACGTGGGTGGCCCGGTACCCGGACGACGCCGGAGAGATCGCCGGCGATTCGGAGGACCCGCTGCTCCTGCTGTACACGGCTGGATCGACGGGGA
Organism: Candidatus Rokuibacteriota bacterium; assembly: GCA_016188005.1. Taxonomy (NCBI): domain Bacteria; phylum Candidatus Rokuibacteriota; species Candidatus Rokuibacteriota bacterium. Next base: position 43,962 of record JACPIQ010000121.1, read on the forward strand.
CGCCGAAGGGCGTGCCGCTCAGGCAGAGCCACCTCTTCTTCAACGCGATCAACTGGATCATCGATGTCGGCATCGGCAAGCGCGACTACGGCCTCACGGTGATCCCGCTCTTTCACATCGGCGGCCACATGCTGTGGACCCTGCCCCATCTCATCGTGGGGGGGCGGGTGCTCCTGCAGCGGCGGTTCGAGCCGGAGGAGACCTTGCGTCTCCTGTCGCAGGAGCGGATCACGAATGCCTTTCTCCTGCCGACGATGCTGAAGATGATGCTGGCCGTTCCGGGCTGGCGCGAGTACGACCTCGGCAGCCTCCGCTTCATCGGGGCCGGAGGCGAGCCCGTGCCGGAGCGGATCACGCGGGCATTCGCGGAGATCGGCATCCCGGTCCTGAACGCCTACGGTCTCACGGAGACCTCGGACGGCACGACCGTGCTTCGGCCCGAGCACGCGGCCACGAAGCCCGCGAACTGCGTGGGCAAGCCGTTGACCATGGTGGATGTGCGGATCGTCGACGGGGCGGGCCGGGACGTCGGACCCGGGGTCGAAGGCGAGCTGCTCCATCGGGGGCCGTCGGTCGTGGATGCGTACTGGAAGAAGCCCGAGGAGACCGGCAGGGCGTTCCGCGACGGCTGGTTCCGGACGGGCGACCGGGCGGTTCGCGACGAGGAAGGCTTCATTCATTTCCTGGGCCGAAAGGACGAGTTGATCATCACGGGCGGTGAGAACGTGTATCCGGCCGAGGTGGAGGAAGCGATCCTGAGCCACCCGGGGGTCGCGGACGTGGCCGTCGTCGGCGTGCCCGACGAGCAGTGGGGGCAGACGATCAAGGCGATCATCGCGCCCAGGGGCGGCGTCACCCTGTCCGAAGGGGAGATCGCCGAGCACCTGAAGGGGAGACGGAGTCGCTTCAAGCGGCCGCGGATCGTCGAGTTCACGGACGCGTTGCCGAAGATGGGCAGTGGCAAGCTCGACCGTGTCAGGATCCGAGTGCTCTACGCGGCAGGCGCGGACGGGCGGACGCCGCCGTTGACGCCATGACGGGCTGCCGCGCGCGCGAAGGCGTGGTCCGCATGCTTCTGACCACATATGACGTAGGCTGCGAGGACGGGAACACGGGGACGGCGTGCCCCTCGGCCCGATCCTGGAAAGGCTCGATCGCATGACGGCGAATCCGATGAAGCCCTGCGTGGCCGTGGTCAAGAGCGAGGACGTCGCCCTCGGGGTTCGGCGGGCCGTGGAGCATGTCGAGGCGGCGGAAGGGGTGCGCGTCCGGGGCACGGTGCTGGTGAAGCCCCTGTGGGACTACTACTCGCTCGGCTGGGATGCCGGCCTGCGGGAGCCGCCAGCGGGCTGGAGCGAGGCAGGCGGCCTCTTCCAGCCGTACACGGACCCCCGGGTGGTCGCGGCCCTGGTGCGGCTCTTCCTGGAGCGCGGCGCCGCGCGAGTCGTCGTGGGCGACGGGCCGTTGCACGAGACCCCGGCCAGATGGTTTGCCGAGCGGACGGGCATGGACCGGGTGGTCAGGGAGGCCGGGGGGGAGCTCGCATACTTCGACGAGGAGCCCCTGGTCGAGGTCGCCGTGCCGGACGCGCGGGTCTTGCCGACGATCCAGCTCCCCAGGGTGGCCCTCGAGTGCGACCTGTTCGTGAACGTTCCCAAGCTCAAGACACACCCGATGCACGGATTGACCGCCGGGTTCAGCAACCTCTACGGCCTCCTGCCCCACGAGGAGAGGCATCGGATCCTGAAACAGCCGCAGTTCTCCTTCGCGATGATCGACGTGATGAAGCTGTTCCGGGAGAAGGCGCTGACGGTGGTGGATGCGGTGATTGCCATGGAGGGGGATGGGCCCCGGCTCGGCAATCCGGTCCGGATGGACGTGGTGCTGGCGGGGCGCGATCCCGTGGCCGCGGACACCATCGCGGCGATGGTGGCGGGCTTCGATCCGATCGAGGGTCCACTGGAGGTGATCCCCGCCGCACGGCATGCCGGGCTGGGCGTCGGGGACCCCGCGATGATCGAGATCAGGGGCGAGAGCGTCGCCGCAGTGGCCCGGCCGCTGGAGCGGACCGCGCACCCGTGGATCCACCCGAGCCCCAATGTGAAGACCTACGCCGGAGGGGACTCGTGCGGAGCCCGACCCTGGATCCAGTACACGCCGATGCCCTGGGAGATCGAGGCGGGGAAGCGATACGCGCTGGTGCTGGGCCGCACGCCGGCCGTCCCGAAGGACCTCGACGTCGATGAGGTGTGGGTGCTCGGGGATGTCACGCTGAAGTCGGTGAAGGTGAAGAGCCTCGAGGCCCGGGGCATCCGCGTCAGGGTCGTTCCCGGCTGCCCTCCCGCCCGGCTCAAGGAGTACCTCAGGCTCCACAAGTGGGAGTACCCTGTGGAGCAGGTGCGCTGCAAGTACGAGTGCTGCGCCTCGATGCGCGGCTGACGTCGGAGGCTCTGATGACTCACAGGGAGGATGGCGGGCGATGACGAAGGAAGGGCTGACCGGGAAGTCCGTCGTGTCGATGGCGCAGGACGCCGACCCCCACCGCGCGGTGGCCGGCGCGCTGGACCTGATCGGCGGCGCAGGCCACCTCCTCCGGGGCGCCAGGACGGTGCTGATCAAGCCCAACGTCGGCTATTACTCGCTGGGCGTGGAGACCGGGCTCAAGACGCTCCCGGAAGGCTTCGACCCCGACGGGAACTTCCTGCCATCCACGGACAAGAGGGTGGTCGGAGCGCTCGTCCGGCTGTTCAAGGAGGCGGGGGCGGAGCGGGTGGTGGTGGCGGATGCGCCCGTGCACGAGACCGACGGGGCATGGGTCTTCGCGCGCACCGGCCTGGCGGAGGCGGTCACCGCCGCGGGCGGCGAGATGCGCGACCTCGCGCTGGAGCCCAAGGTCAAGGTCGAGGTGCCGGGCGGGACGGTGCTCAAGACGATCAAGGTGCCGAAGGTGGTCATGGACGCCGACCTCTTCGTCAACGCTCCCAAGCTCAAGACCACGCGCGTCGGGCTCCTGACCCTCGCCTTCAAGAACATGTTCGGCGTCCTCCTGCACGAGGACCGCCACCCGTATCACCGTCTCCCGGAGCACTACTACGTCCTCGCCGACCTGGTGAAGCTCGTGAAGGGCCGCGACCTGACCGTGGTCGACGCCGTGATCGCCATGGACGGCTACGGGCCGCGGTTCGGAGATCCGGTCCAGATGGACCTCGTCATCGCCGGCCGCGACCCCGTGGCCACGGAGGCCGTCGCCTCCATGGTGGCGGGCTTCTCGCCCGCCGAAGGCCCCATCGAGGTGCTCCCGGTCGCCGAGCGCGAGGGCCTTGGAACCCGTGATCTCGCCGCGATCGAGGTGCGGGGCACGCAGATCCAGGAGGTGCGGCGGAGCTTCAAGCGGCCGCCGATGCCGTGGCTCCACCTGGACCCGCGGGTGAAGACCTACCCGGGAGGGACCTGCTGGGGGTGCGGGCTCTGGATGCAGTACAGCCCCATCCCCTCGGAGCTCGAGGACGGGCGACGCTACGCCCTCGTCACGGGCCAGGCCCCCGCCCTCCCGGACAGGCTCGACGCCGACGAGGTGTGGCTCCTGGGCAACTGCGCGATCGAGTCGGTGAGCATCGGAAAGCTGCGAAAGAAGGGGCACAAGGTGGTGTCCCTGCCTGGCTGCAACCCGTATCGCCTGGAGCCGTACCTCGAGGTTCACAAGTGGGAAGCGCCGTACTCGCCCGTGTGCCGCCATCCGTGCTGCCGGCCCGGCAAGGTCGAGAAGGAGCCCGCCTCGCCCCGCGCGTGACGGCACGGCGGCGGCGCGGGGGCTCCTGACCGGCGGACCGGAGGCGCCGCCTCGATGACCGCGCGGGGCTACCGGGCCCGAGGGCGGCGGTACTCGCGCGCCGAGGCGGGGAGAGCGATTCCTGCGGCCAGGCGCGGGTCCGGGACAGGCGGCTGGACCGCGAGCCGGAGAGGGAGCACTCCCGCCCAGCAAGGCAGCGCGTAGTCCTCCTCGTCGTCGAGCGGCGGGCCAGTCCGGATCTTCGCCGAGGCCTCGCTGATGGGCAGCCGCAAGACCATGGTGGCCCGCAGCTCCTTGACGCTCGGCTGGCGCACCTCACGCCAGCGGCCGGGCAGCACGTGCTCGCTGACCGCCTCGAGGCCCTCCAGCCGCTCGGCCGGGTCCGTGACCTCGACGGCGGTACCGAGCACGACCACCGAGCGGTAGTTCATCGAGTGGTGGTAGGCCGAGCGGGCCAGGACGAGCCCATCCAGGATCGTCACGGTCACGCAGACGGGAACTCCGTCTCGCAACGAGCGGAGCATGCGGCTGGCGGCCGAGCCGTGGAGGTAGAGCCGGTCTCCGATGCGCCCGTAGTTGGTGGGGATCACGTAGGGCTGCCCCTTCACCACGAATGCCACGTGACAGACCAGGCCCTCGTCGAGGATGGCCTCGATGGTGGCCCGGTCGTAGGCCGCGCGCTCTGGCACCCGCCGTACCTGCGTCCGCTCGCTGGGAGCATTGGCCCCGGTCATGTTCCTGGCTCCTCCTCTCGGAATGTCCCCCCGGCCCCCCGGCGATGAGGCCCGGGCCGGCCGGGTGGTCAACCCGAGCCTACTCGAACAATGGCCTTGACGGGAGGGCCACTTTCTGACAAACGATCGAGCGACTGGCTGCCGCGCTCGCCCCCGACGATCGAGACACCGAGAGGCCGTGACCGCCTGGACTGGAGCTGCCATGACGCCATCCGATCTCTGCTGGACCCCGGCGACGGAACTGCGCTCCCTGATCCGCGCGCGGGCGCTGTCGCCGGTGGAGCTGATGCAGACGACGCTCGAGCGCATCGAGCGGCTCAACCCGCGGCTCAACGCCTTCTGCACGCTGGCCCCGGAGAAGGCGCTCGAGGCGGCGCACAGGGCGGAGCAGGCGGTGGCCCGCAGTGAGGCGCTGGGCCCGCTCCACGGCATCCCGGTCTCGGTCAAGGACCTGGCCCTGGCGGCCGGGATTCGCTTCATGTCGGGGTCGGTCATCTTCGAGGGACGCGTGGCGGGTCAGGACGCGCCTTTCGTCCGGCGCCTCAGGGCGGCGGGGGCCATCGTCGTGGGCAAGACCGCGACGCCAGAGTTCGGCTGGAAGGCGCTCGGCGACAGCCCGCTCACCGGGATCACGCGCAATCCGTGGAATACGGCGATGACGACCGGCGGCTCGAGCGCGGGGGCGGCGGCTGCAGCCGCGGCGGGCCTGGGCCCGCTCCACCATGGCTCGGACGGCGCGGGCTCCATCCGCATCCCGTCCGCCTTCTGCGGCATCTTCGGCTTCAAGCCCTCCTATGGTCGGGTGCCGCAGTGGCCGGTGTCCAACAACGACTACTCGACCCATCACGGCCCCATGACGCGCACGGTGGCCGATGCCGCGCTGATGCTCTCGGCCATGGCCGGGCCCGACGAGTGGGACCGCACCTCGCTGGACGGCGCGCCGGCAGACTACGTGGGCCGCCTGCGCGAGCCGGTCCGCGGCCTTCGCGTGGCGTGGAGTCCCACGCTGGGCGGGCTGCGCGTGGACGCCCAGGTCGCGGCCGTCGTGGCACGCGCCGTGCGGGCCTTCGAGGAACTGGGCTGCGCCGTGGAGGAAGTGGACTCGGGCTTCCCCGAGTCGGGCCCGCTCATCCGCGGCATCTGGTCGGCCCACGAGGCGGGCAACTACGGGCCGTACGTGGCCGAGTGGGGCCCGCGCATGGACCCGGGGCTCCTGGCCTGCATCGAGGACGGTCTGCGCCTCGGCCTCGTGGACTACGCCCGGCTCCGCGGCGAGAAGATGGCCTACTGGGACGCGCTCCGCCCCCTCTTCGAGCGCTTCGACCTCCTGCTCACGCCAGCCGTGTCGGTGCCGGCCTTCGAGGTCAGCCGGCTCAACCCCGAGGGCTGGCCGCAGCACGCCTGGGACTGGTTCCCCTGGGCCTCGTTCAGCTATCCGTTCAACTTCACCGGCCAGCCGGCGGCGACGCTGCCCTGCGGCTTCACCGGGGGCGGGATGCCCGTCGGGCTACAGCTGGTCGGCCGCCGCTTCGCCGACCTCACGGTGCTCCAGGCCGCCGCGGCCTTCGAGGAGGCGCGTCCCTGGGGAGGGCGCCGGCCGCCCGTGGACGGGGTTGCGGCCGGCTGATCGCGCGGCGCGGCAGCCTCCACTCTGAAGGGCGCCCGGTGGCCCGACCGGCGCCGGAAGACGTGCTCACCTGAACCTGGAGGTGGCGACGATGTCGGAGGGAGCGCATACGGCGGAGAGGCGGTACGTGACGCTGCGGCTGGAGCGGGACGGTGCGGTGGACTGGCTCACCCTCCACCGGCCCGAGCAGCTCAACGCCATGGACAACTGCATGTGCGACGAGCTGCAGGACTACTTCGCCGGCCTCCGCACGCGGCACGCCACGCGTGTCGTCGTCCTGCGCGGCGCCGGCCGCGCGTTCTGCGCGGGGTTCGACCTCAAGGCGCCGCAGGAGGTCTCGGCCGGGCCCGCGCCGGGGCTGCGGGCGCAGCGGCGGGTGACCGAGGTGATCCTCAGCATGAGGCGCTGCCCGCAGCCCATCATCTGCCTCGTCCACGGCGCGGCCGCGGGCGGTGGATTCGCCCTGGCGCTGGCCTCCGACATCCGTCTCGCCGCCCCCAGCGCCCGCATGAACGTGGGGATGGTGCTCCTGGGGCTCACGGGCTGCGATGCCGGGATCAGCTACTTCCTGCCCCGCGCGGTGGGGACCTCGGTGGCCGCCGAGCTGATGATGACGGGACGCTTCATCGGGGCCGAGCGGGCGCTGCGGGTCGGCCTCGTCTCCGACGTCGTCCCCGAAGAGGGGCTGGAGGCTGCGGGGGGTGCCCTGGCGGCGGAGATGCTGCGGACGGCTCCGCTCGGGCTCAGGCTCACCAAGGAGGGGCTCGGCCTGGCGCTCGACGCCCCGAGCCTCGAGGCCGCCATCGCCATCGAGGACCGGGGGCAGATCCTCTGCGCCTCGGGGGGATATTTCCGGGAGGGGATCGCCGCCTTCCGTGAGGGGCGCGCCCCCTCGTACCCCGAGGAATGACAGCGGTGCCGCCTGGCACAGAGAGGTCATGACCCATGCCGAAGACCTATCGCGGGAGAACCTGGGACGAGCTGACCGTGGACCAGGAATTCTGGACCGGCGGCCGCACAGTGACGGAGGGGGACGTCCTCGGCTTCTCGGGCCTCACGGGGGACTTCAACCCGCTGCATACCGACGAGGAGTTCGCCCGCGCCGCGAGCCCCTTCGGCACCCGGGTGCCGCACGGACCGCTGGTCCACGACATGTACCTCGGGCTGCTGGACCGCCTGGGCCTCGTGGAGGGGACGGCGCTGGCCTTCCTCGAGCTCCGGTGGAAGTTCCTGGCGCCGGTGCTGGTCGGTGACTCCGTCCATGCCCGCGTGCGGATCCGGGAGAAGCGCGAGCTGAAGAAGCCGGACCGCGGCATCGTCACCTTCGCGATCACCCTCTTCAACCAGCGGTCGGAGCCCGTGCAGGAGGGCGAGCACACGCTCCTGATGCTCAGACGCCCCGGCGCCGCCTGAGCCCGCCGCTGATCCGCTCCTGAGGGCGCCGCGCGCCCGGCCTCCGCAGGCGGCGATGTCGGAATGCAAGACCTGACCCCCCGGTTGCCTCATCAAATTGAGCCAAATGGTTGATTGATCGCTCCGACAACCCCGACTACCGTGGCTCAATCTCGGTCACCTACTTACAAGAATATGAGTACCCGGGTCGTCTTCATGGGAGTGATCGCGACCGTGACGGGACGGAAGGAACTGGTCCTGGAGACCCGGCCCGGCGCGACACTACGCCAGGTGCTGGATGACCTCGAGTCGCGGTTCGGCCCGGACTTCGGCCGCCGCGTGTTTCGCTCGCAGACCCCGCCCCGTCCCCTCCAGATGCACACGCGGATCTTCGTGGACAGCGCGCTGCAAGCCGACGAGAGCCTGGACCGGCCGCTGCCGACAGGCGGCGACGGACAGGGATCGCCGGAGGTCCTCATCTATCTCATGCCGGCGGCGAGCGGCGGGTAGCAGGGGAAGCCGACGAGAGGAGAAGCCATGAACGCATCGAAGAGCGCGGGCCAGGGGGCGACGAACGGCCCCGCGGCGCAGGAAGACCGCTGGATCCCCTCGGCGTGCACCATCTGCTACGGCGGGTGCTCCATCCTCGCCCACCGCGTGAACGGCACCATCGTGAAGATCGAGGGGAACCCCGCGAGCCCGGTGGGCAAGGGACGCATCTGCGCCAAGGGATTGTCGGGGATCATGATCCTCTACGATCCGAACCGGGTGAACACCCCGCTGCGCCGCACGAATCCGAAGAAGGGCATCGGTGTGGACCCGGGCTGGAAGCCCATCTCCTGGGAGGAGGCGCTGGAGGAGATCACGGTCCGCATGGAGAAGATCCGTGCCGAGGACCCCCGCCAGCTGATGATCCAGGTGACGACGACGCTGGCGCCGTCCTCGCTCCTCTTCTTCACCTTCGGCTGGGCCTTCGGGACGCCCAACATGTGGGTTGCGGGCGGCGGGATCCACTGCGGCAACGGGGCCCATGCCGTGGGCGGCATCATGCACGCCTCCTGGTCGCTGGTGCCGGACTTCGAGCACTGTAACTACGCGCTCTACTTCGGCGCCTCCAAGGGGCACGGGGCCGGGCACGCCTCCACGCCCAACATGGAGCTGGCCGCCGATGCCCGCGCGCGGGGCATGCGCATGGTGGTGGTGGACCCCATGTGCAACTTCGCCGCGGCCAAGGCCAGCGAGTGGGTGCCGATCCGCGTCGGGACGGACGCGGCGCTGGCTCTCGCCATGGTCAATGTGCTCCTGAACGACCTGGGGATCTACGATGCGGAGTATCTCAGGCGGCACACCAACGGCCCGTACCTCGTCAGGCCCGACGGCCGCCACGCCCGGGATGCCGCCTCGGGCAAGCCGCTCGTCTGGGACGTCGCGACGGGGACGGCCCGGCCCCACGACGACAAGTCGGTCGGCGAGGCTGCCCTCCTCGGCGAGTACGAGGTGAGTGGCGAGAGGTGCCGGCCGGCCTTCGCGCTCCTCAAGGAGCACGTCAAGCAGTTCACGCCGGAGTGGCAGGAGAGGCTCACCAGCGTGCCCGCGGCGCAGGCCCGGCGCCTGGCCCGGGAGTTCGGCGAGGCCGCGCGCGTGGGCAGCACCATCGTCCTGGACGGCGTGCGGCTGCCCTACCGGCCGGCCGCCGCCATCTACTTCCGCGGCGCCCAGGGGCACAAGAACTCCTCGCACATCTGCTTCGCGGTGGATCTCCTGAACCAGATCGTCGGGGCCGCCGACGTGGTGGGCGGGGCGCTGGGCTTCAACCCGGTCTGCCACGGCCACCCGGACACGGGCCGGCCGCGCTACGTCCCGCGCGCGGAGAGGGACGGGCTCATGACGCCGGGGACGTGGATGCTGCCACACCTGCCGTACCCGCCCGCCGAGCCCCGGCACCCCGACTCCATGGGCTTCATCGAGACCTACCCGCTCTCCCACGTCTCGCCGCTCATGGCCTCCGCCGACCAGGCCAAGTGGTGGGAGCGCTTCGAGCTGCCCTACCGGCCGAAGATGATGATCAACTACGGCGCCAACTCGCTCATGAGCGTCGGCAACAAGGACACGGTGGCCGAGACGCTCGCCCGGTTCGACTTCATCGTCTCCTTCGATCTTTTCCTGAACGAGTTCTCCGACTTCGCCGACATCATCCTGCCCGACGGCTCCTATCTCGAGGTGCTCGACCCGCGGCCCAACTTCCCGTTCATCTTCAATCACCCGGCGGGCCGGGGGCAGTGGGGGTGGCCCATCCGCCAGCCGGTGGCGCCCCTCACCCACGAGCGCAGGAGCGCGCGCGAGGTGCTGCTGGGCCTCGGCTACCGCATGGGGCTCGGGCCCGAGCTGAACATGGCGCTCAACGTCTTCTACGGACTCGACGGCCCGCAGATGCTCGACCCGACGAGGACCTACACCTTCGAGGAGATCACGGACCGCGAGCTCCAGCACAAGTTCGGCCCCCAGCACGGCCTCGAGTGGTTCAAGGAGCACGGGGTCATCACCTGGCCGAAGAAGGTCGAGGAGGTGTACTGGCGCCCCTTCGTGGACGTGCGCGTGCCGATCTACTGGGAATTCATGCTGGACCTCGGAGAGAAGATCCGCGCGGTGACGGAGCCCCGGGGCATGCGTTTCGACCGCGCCTACTATAGCCCTCTCCCGCAGTGGATCGCCTGCCCCTCCCACGAGGTCGAGGACCCGGCCTACGACCTCTACGCCTTCTACTACCGGGATGTCCTCCACACCAACGGCTTCACCATGGAGAACCCGTGGCTGGACGAAGCCTCGCGCATGGACCCGTACTCCTACACCATCGCGCTCAACACCCAGACGGCGCGCGCCCGCGGGATCAAGGACGGCGACACGATCTGGGTGGAGTCGGCGGCAGGCCGCCGCGTCGCGGGCAAGGTCCGGCTCACCGAGGGCATCCACCCCGAGGGCGTGGGCATCGCTGCCTGCGCCGGTCACTGGACCAGGCATCAGCCCATCGCTCAGGGCAAGGGGGTGTTCTTCAACGAGCTGCTGGAGGTGGACTTCGAGCACACGAGCCCGGTGAACCTGAACCTGGACCTCTGCGCCAAGGTGAGGGTGGGCCGATGAGATACGGGATGGTGATCGACCTCAAGCGCTGCTTCGGCTGCTACGGGTGCCAGCTGTCCTGCAAGGCCGAGCACGCGACCCCCCCCGGCGTCTTCTTCGCCCGGGTGGTCAAGCGCGAGTCGGGCACGTACCCGAACGTGAGGAAGGTCTTCCTGCCCCTGCTCTGCATGCACTGCGAGACCCCGCCCTGCGAGGCGGTGTGCCCCACGGGGGCCACCTCCAAGCGGCCCGACGGCATCGTGGACATCGACCGCGAGGTCTGCGTGGGCTGTCGCTACTGCATGCAAGCCTGCCCCTACGAGGCGCGCTACTTCCACGCGAAGACACGCTACTACTTCGGCGCCCAGGGGCCCACCGAGTACGAGGCCGTGGGCTACGCCAAGCACCCCACGGGCGTGGTGATGAAGTGCAACTTCTGTGCGCACCGGCTCGCGCGCGGGGAAGAGCCGTCCTGCGTGCTCACGTGCCCCACCCACGCACGCACCTTCGGCGACCTCGACGACCCGCAGAGTGCCGTGAGCCGGCTCATCAAGGAGCGGGGCGGCGAGCCGCTCCACCCGGAGCTTGGCACCGGGCCCTCGGTCTACTACCTGCCCGCCTGACCGCCGGAGGCCGCCATGAGCGTGTTCACGGATCCCTTCGATCGGCTGATGGACGATCTCCAGGAAACCGCCCGCCCCCAGCGCGAGTGGGTGGACGGGCGGGGGCTCCTGCTCATCGCGGGGCACTTCCTCTCCGGCGTGGGCGCGGGCGGCTGGGCCTTCTCGAGCGCGCTGGGCTTCCTGCCGGGGGAGATCACGAGCCTCATCGTGGTCGGGCTCGGCGGGCTCGCGCATCTGCTCTTCCTCGGCCGCCCCGAGCGCTTCTGGCGCATGGTCAGGGTCCGGTCCTCGTGGGTGGGGCGCGGCTTCGTGGGGCTGAACATCCTGATGGCGGCCGGGGTGGTGTCCCTCGCCCTGCGCGCTACGGGTCTCGGCGGCGGCGGGTGGGCCAGCGCGGTCTGGGGGCTGTCGCTGGTGGGCGCGGGCATCGTCATGCTCTACAAGGGCAATGTCTATGCCGTCTGCCGCGCGATCCCGTTCTGGAACTCCTCGCTGCTGCCCGTCCTCTACGTGGCCTATGCGCTCCGCGGGGGAACGGCGCTCCTGCTGCTCTTCCTGCCCTGGACGCCGCTCAGCGCCGACCACGGGCTCATCGAGGTGCTGGAGCTGTGGATCGGGCTCTCGGCGGGCGTCTGCATCCTCTTCTACCTGACGATCATGGCGAACTCCTCGGTGGGGGCGCGGCGCTCGGTGGAGGACCTCCTCCGGGGCCGCGTGGCGGCGGCGTTCTACGGGGGCGTGGTGGCCGTGGGCTTCGTGATCCCGGTGGCCATCGGTCTGCTCAACGCGGTGACCCCCGTGTCCATGGGCGTCCTGGCCCTGGTGGGGCTCGCCTCGCTGGTGGGTGACTTCTACGTGAAGTACGCCATCGCCAAGGCCGGCCGCTACCTGCCGCATGTCTACCAGGCCCGGTGACGGCCAGCGCATGAAAGAGATCCGCTTCCACGGACGGGGTGGGCAGGGCGCCGCGACGGCGGCGGAGATCCTGGCCGCCGCACTGGTCCGCGACGGCCGATACGCCGCCGCGTTCCCGATGTTCGGGTTCGAGCGACGCGGCGCTCCGGTGACGGCCTTCCTCCGCTTCGACTCGGCGCCCATCCGCGAGCGCACCCAGGTCTATGCCCCGGACTGCCTCATCGTGCTGGACCCCGGTCTCGCGCGCGGCGGAGCGATCTTCGAAGGGCTGAGGCCGGGGGGCACGCTGCTGGTGAACGGGACCATGCTGCCGCCGTTGCCGTCGGAAATCGAGGTCGGCCTGGCCGGCACCGTCCGCGCCGGGGCCATCGCCCAGGAGGAGCTGGGGCGTCCCGCGGCCAACACGGCCATGCTCGGGGCCCTGGCGCGGCTCACGGGCTGGGTGTCGCGCGAGAGCCTGCTCGGCGTCCTGCCGGACTACGTGGACGGGGAGGCGCTCCCGGGGAACCGCCGCGCCGTGGAGCGCGGGTATGCGGAGCTGCGGGTGGCGGCCGGGGAGACGACGCATGCGCTTCCGTAGCCCGTTCGAGGGCGCCTGGGCCGATCCAGAGACGATACACACGATCCGCACCGGCGACTGGCGGCGGGAGCGGCCCCTGACGCGCGAGGGGCGCTGCTCGCACTGCGGGCTCTGCTTCCTCTTCTGCCCCACGGGCTGTGTGCGCGACCGCGGGCGCCACTTCTCGGCTGACCTCGACTTCTGCAAGGGATGCGGCGTCTGCGCGCGCGTCTGCCCCGGGTCGGCCATCGTCATGGTGGAGGAGGCCGGGGCATGACGACGACAGCGCTGCGCGTGATGGACGGCAACAAGGCGGCGGCGGTCGGCGTCATCCTCTGCCGACCCGACCTCGTCGCCTCCTACCCGATCTCGCCGCAGACCCCGCTGCTCGAGGCCCTCTACCGCGCCCGGGCCGAGGGGCGCCTCGAGGCCGACACCGTGGAGGTCGAGGGAGAGAACTCCGCGCTCTCCGCGGCCATCGGCGCCGCGGCCGCGGGCGGGCGCGCCTTCACGGCGACCTCGTCCATGGGCCTCATGTTCATGTACGACGCCTACCTCTTCGCCTCCGGCCAGCGGGTGCCCGTGGTGATGACCGTGGCGACGCGCGAGCAGTCGGCGCCCCACACGGTGTCCAGCGGGCAGCAGGACATCATGATGGTGAAGGACGGGGGCTGGGTGCAGCTCATCGCCGAGTCCTGCCAGGAGATCCTCGACTCCATCCTCGTGGCCTATCGCCTCGCCGAGGACCCGCGCGTGCAGCTGCCGGTCAATGTCTCCTACGACGGCTATTACCTCTCGCATCTCTCGGAGCCCGTAGCCGTGCCCGAGCAGGGGGCGGTGGACCGCTTCCTCGCTCCCGTTGGAGGGGGCAAGCGCCCGGTCCTCTCCGCGGCGGCCCCGCTCACCTTCGGGGCCTTCATCGTGGGCGACCTCTACGCCGGGTACCGCTACAAGCACTGCCAGGCCATGCAGGCGGCGCTGGACCTCGCCGACGGGCTCGACGGCGAGTTCCTGGCGGCCTTCGGCCGCGAGTACGGCGGCAGCCTCGAGGCCTACCGCGTGGAGGATGCCGAGATCCTCATGGTCGCCATGGGCAGCCACTCGGGCACGCTCAAGGTGGCCGTGGACAGGCTGCGTGACGAGGGTGTGGCCGTGGGGCTGGCGCGCGTGCGCATGTTCCGGCCCTTCCCCCGCGCGCGCCTCGCCGCCCTGCTGCGCGGCCGGAGGGCCGTGGGCGTGGTGGACCGCTCGGTCTCCTTCGGCTGGAACGCCGGCCATCTCTTCGTGGACGTCAAGGCGGCGGCGGCCGACCTGGAGGCGCGGGTCCCCATGGTCAACTTCATCGGCGGGCTCGCCGGCACCGATCTCAGGCGCGAGATGCTCGAGGCGGCGGTCAGGACGACGCTGGCCCGGGGCCGGGGCGAGCCGGGCCCCGAAGTGGTCTGGCTCAACCTCGAGTAGCCCATGGCCGCCACCCTCCGCCACGTGATCATCGGCGCCGGCACCGCGGCGCTGGCCGCCGTCGAGGCCATCCGCGTCGGCCGCCCCGCAGACCCCATCACGCTTCTCAGCGCCGAGCCGGAGGCGCCGTACTCCCCCACGGTGCTGCCGCATCTGCTGGCGGGACGGATCGACGAGTCGCGGATCGCGCTCCGCCCCGCGGCGTTCTTCGGGACCCGGGGCTGCCGGCTGCTCGCCGGCACGCCGGCGGTGGCGCTCTGCGCCGACCGGCGCGTATTGCGTCTGGCCGGGGGCGGCGAGCTCGAGTTCGACCGGCTCCTGGTGGCCTCGGGCTCCGAGCCCATCGTGCCTGCCCTCGACAATCCTGACGCCGTGCCGGTTCACACGTTCACGCGACTGGCCGATCTCCGCGTGCTCCGCGCCGCGCTGGGAGGCACCTCGCGTGTCGCGGTCCTCGGCGCGGGCCTCATCGGCATGGAGCTGGCCGAGGCGATCGTTCACCGATGGCCCGGCGCCCGGATCACGGTGGTGGAGCAGGAGCGGCAGGTGCTGCCACGGGCCTTCTGCCGCGAGGATGCCAGGGCCGTGGAGGACCTGTTCGAGAGCCAGGGCGTCGGGTTCAGGCTGGGCTGCCGGGCCGTGGCGCTCGGGCGGCGTGACGGGGCGGCCCTGTTGACGCTCTCGGATGGCGGCTGCGTGGAGGCCGATCTGGTCGTGGCGTGTGTCGGGGTGAAGCCGCGCCTCGGGTTCCTCGCCGGCGCCGGGCTCGCGGTGCGCCGCGGGATCGTCGTCGACAGGCGGATGGCGACGAGCGCTGCGGGCATCCACGCTGCGGGCGACGTCGCCGAGGGCCCGGGCGCCGACGGGACCATCGGCTGTCACGCGGTGCTGCCCACGGCGGCGGGGCAGGGACGCGTGGCCGGGGCGAACATGGCCGGGCGTGCTGTCGAGCACGAGGGGTGGCTGCCCGCCAATGTCTTTTCCTTCTTCGGCCGGCTCCTCGTGAGCGCCGGCGCCACCGAGGCGGTCGGACGACAGACGCGCCTCGGGCAGGCGTCCGGTGCAGGACGGGGCCGGCTCGTGCTCGATGGAGACAGGCTCGTGGGCGCCTCGTTTGCGGGCATGCCGGCCGATCCCGGCGCTCTCTGCTGGCTGATCCGCGAGCGCGTGCCGGTGAGGGCCCAGGCCGAGCTGCTCCTGTCCCGCCCGCTCGAGGCAGCCCGATGGCTCTGCGCCCGGGCCCAGCGGGGGACCGCGTGACGGCAGTGACGGCGCCGCCCGCGCTCCGCGACACGCTCTGCATCGAGTGGGGGGCGTGCCCGCCCGGCTGCCGCGACTGCGTCGAGGCCTGTGCTTTGGCGCGCGGCGTGGCGCGGGTCACGGCGCTGGACCTGGCGGAGGTGTCCTTCCACGGCGCGCTGACGTGCGGGCAATGCGGGGAGCCGGCCTGCCGGGACGCGTGCCCTACCGGCGCCATCGTGCGCGAGGAGTCGGGCGTGGTTCGCCTCGATCAGGAGCGCTGTGTCGGCTGCGGCGCCTGCGCGGGGGCCTGCGCCTGGGGCGGAATCACGCTGGACGCGGTCACCGGTCGCGCGTCCAAGTGCGACACCTGCGGCGGCCGGCCCGCGTGCGCCCTGGCCTGCACGACCGGCCGCCTCCGGTGGGTGGAAACCTCGGCGCTGGCGCGACGGCTCGGCCATCCCGATCCCTTCACGCAGGGCGTGAGCCTCTGCCCGGGCTGTGCGGCGGAGCTGGGCTTCCGCACGGCCTTTCGCGCCATCGGCCCGGACGCCGTGGTCTTCGCCGCCCCCGGCTGCGCCTGCATGCTCGCCTGCGGCCTCGGCACTGCCGCCACGACGCGGCTGCCCAGCGTCATGTCACTCATGACCAATGTCCCGTCGCTCATGACCGGGGTGGCGCGCCAGCTGCGCCGCTCAGGCGCCAGGACGCGGGCGGTGGCCTTCGTGGGAGACGGCACGACCGCGGATGTGGGGTTCCAGCCCCTGTCGGGCGCGGCGGAGCGGGGCGAGCCGATCGTCTACATCTGCTACGACAACGAAGGGTACATGAACACGGGCGCTCAGCGCAGCAGCACGACGCTCCAGGGGGCGCGGACCATGACGACGCCCGTCGGTCCGGGGCAGGCGGGAAAGAGGCAGGTGCCCAAGGACGTGGCCGTGCTCATGGCGATGCACGGCGCGGCCTACGTGGCCACGGCCAGCGTGTCGCATCCGGAGGACTTCGCGGCCAAGCTCGAGCGCGCGCTTGCCGCGGAGGACGGGCTCGCCTACATCCATCTCTATGCCCCCTGCCACGTGGGCTGGCAGGCCCCGATGGACGCCGCGGTGGAGATCGCCCGGATGGCCGTCCTGACGCGTGTCTTCCCCCTCTGGGAGGCGCGGCGCGGCCGCTTCCGACTGACGCATCCCATCGCCCACCCCCGCCCGCTCGGGGACTTCGCGGGGCTGATGGGCCGCCTCCGTCATCTCGACGAGGACGGGCTGCGCGCGCTTGGCCGGGCGGTGGAGGAGCGCTACCGCCGGGTCGAGGCCCTCTGCGCCGCGCTGCCATGGCAGGAGCCGGGCGCGGCGGGTGGGCGATAACGTGTTCAACCGGACGATCCCGCTCTGGTACCAGCTGGCGCAGATGCTCCGCGCCGAGATTCTCGCGGGTACCCTGGCCGCAGGGGAGCGCGTGCCCGCCGAGGTGGCGCTGGCCCGCCGCTACGAGGTGAGCGTGGTGACGGTGCGCCAGGCACTGCGGGCGCTGGAGGACGAGTCGCTGATCTCGCGCCAGCGTGGGCGCGGCACCTTCGTGACGCCGGGGCCGCATCACCGCAAGGAGCTGCGGCTGATGGGCTCCATCCAGTCCGTCATCGCCCAGCAGTACAGCGAGGAAACGGAGGTGCTCGAGCAGAGCACGGTGCCCGTGCCGCCGGCGCTGGCGCGACACTTCCCGGGGGAGCGCGATCTCTGCTTCTTCCGGCGGCTCAGGCGTGACCAGGGCGTACCCCTGTCCTATGCGCTCAACTACGTCCGGCCCGAGTACGGCGGCCAGATCGACCCCGCGATGCTCCGGCGGGACCCGATGCTGAAGATCGTGCGGGACGTGCTCGGGGTGAAGCTCTCCGATGTGCAGATCTCCATCGAGGCGCGGCGCGCGCAGCAGGACATCGCCGGGCCCCTGGGTGTGGACATCCTGAGCCCCGTGCTCTTCTTCTCGGGCGTGGTGTTCGACCTCGCGCGGCGCGTGGTGGATGTGGCCTGGATCTACTACCGGGCCGACCGTTTCACCTTCACCCTGGACGTGGACGTGAGGAGCTGATGAGCCCCGCAGAAGACCTTTGGCGCGAGGCGCCAGGGCCCGGAGGGCAGGGCCCCGGCGTCAGCCGGCTCCGGGATCGTCGGTAGGATGGGGTGCGGCGCGCCGTTTGCGGTCACCGTCGACGGACTGGCGCTTGCGCTGGCCGACTGGAGGGGAGGGGACGGCGGTCGCCCGATGCTGCTGCTGCATTCGCTGGCGGCGCATCTGCACTGGTGGGATTGGGCGGCGCCGTTCTGGGCGGCGCGGCGTCGCGTGGTCGCGCTGGACTTCAGAGGCCATGGCGCGAGCGCGCATGCCACGCCGCCCGCCTACGGCTTCGAGGAGCACGCACGGGATGTGGAGGGCGTGCTGTCGGCGCTTGGCCTCGGGCCCGGGGTGCTGGTGGGCCACTCCATGGGTGCCTACGTGGGAGCGGTGGTGGCCGCCCGCCGTCCCGATCTCGTCGGCGCGCTGGTGATCGCCGACATGCTGTCCGCCTGGACGCCGGAGCAGGCGGCGGCCGCCGGGCGCCAGGCCGCCCGGCCGCCGGTCGACTTCGCGACGCGAGCGGAGGCCGGAGCACGCTTCAGGCTCCAGCCGCCCGACACCACCGCGACGCCGGAGATGCTGCGCCACCTCGGCGAGAGCGGCGTCCGGGAGGTGGCTCCTGGCGCCTGGCGGCTTGCCTTCGACCGCGGCGTGTTCGGCCATCCTCCGGTGGACCCGTGGCCCGTACTCCCCGGACTCCGGTGTCCCACGCTGGTGCTCCACGGAGAGGGGAGCCGGGTGATGGACCGGGTGGCCGCCGAGCGTGTCGGCGCGGCGATTCCCCGCGCGACCGTCGTCACGTTGCCCGGCGCCTTCCACCACCTCGGGCTGGACCAGCCGGCGTCTTTCGCCGAAACCGTGGACGAGTGGTTGACCACCATCAGTTCAAGGACCCGGGCGGCACGGTCCGGGGGAGGATGACATGGAGCCGAGTGGGCCGGGCGTGAAGAAGTACGGGCATCTCTTCGAGCCGTTCCGCGTGGGCAGGTTCACGCCGCGGAACCGCGTCAAGTACGCGGCCTGCTCCGTGTCCAACTTCAACACCGAGGACGGCTTCATCACTGACCGCGAGTACGCGCGCATGGACGTCATCGCCCGCACGGGGTGCGGGCTCATCACCAACCAGGGCGCCTACCCGGACCCGCGGGGCGAGGGCAAGGCCTACATGCGCCAGATCGCCCTCTGCGATGACCGCTACGTGCCCGGCCTCAGGAAGATCGCCGACATGCTGCACGCCGGAGGGGCCGTGGCCATCCAGCAGATCCTGCACGGCGGCCGCTACGGCGGCATCAACCTGGCCTACGCGCTGCAGCCCTCGGCCACGCCGCAGACGCTGCGCCACTTCCGCAAGCCCAAGGAGATGTCGGTGGAGGAGATCCACGACATCATCCGGCAGCATGCGGACGCCGCCACGCGAGCCATGGACGCGGGCTTCGACGGGGTGGAGCACACGGCCTTCATGGGCTATCTCCTCGCCAACTTCCTGTCGAGCTTCACCAACAAGCGGGAGGACCGGTACGGCGGCTCGGTGGAGAATCGCGCCCGCTTCCTCATCGAGCTGCTGGAGGCCACGCGCCGCGCCATCGGCCGGGACGCCCTGCTGGTCGTGCGGCTGAACGGCGAGGAGCTGATGGACGAGTTCGGCGGCTCCACGCCCGAGGAGTGCGTGGAGTTCATGCGGCTGGCCGAGCAGGCCGGCGTGGACATGCTCAGCATCGTGGTGGGCTGGCACGAGGCGCGCAAGGGGGCGCTCGGGCGGGACGTGCCCACCGACGGCTGGCTGCCACTGGCCGTCCGCGCCAAGGCCGCCGTGAAGATCCCGGTGGCCTTCGGCCCGCGCTTCGGCGACCCGGTCATGGCCAACGAGGCCATCGCCGCCGGCAAGATGGAGCTCTGGGAGGTGTGCCGGCCCTTCCTCGCCGACCCGATGCTGCTGCAGAAGACGGCCGAGGACCGCGTGGAGGAGATCCGGCCCTGCGTGGGTGGGCTCCTGTGTCTCTCGCGCATGTTCCGCGATCTGCCCTACAACTGCGCCATGAACCCCAGGCTGTCGCACGAGTACGAGCCGCAGTACGAGGTGCGCCCCGCGCCCACGCCCAAGCGGGTGCTCGTGGTGGGCGGGGGGCCGGCGGGGCTCGAGGCGGCCAGGATCGCCGCCGAGCGCGGCCATCAGGTCACGCTGGTGGAGAGGCGCGGGAGGCTCGGCGGGCAGCTCGTCCACGCCTCGAGGGAGGTGGACGGCGGCTACATCTGGCTCCGGCTCATCCGCTACTACGAGACGCAGCTGGCCCGCTACGGCGTGGAGGTCCGACTCGGCCAGGAGATGACCCGCGAGCTGTGCGACAGGATGAAGCCCGACGCCATCGTCGTGGCCACCGGCGCCGCCCTCGAGATCCAGGGGCGCTACCCGGTGGATGGCGGCGTGCTGCTCGACGTGTACGACGTGCTGGAGGACCGCGTCCCGGTGGGGCAGCGGGTGGTCGTCCTGAGCGGGGAACGCGCGGGACTCGTCTGCGCCGAGTCCCTGTCGGCCCAGGGCAAGCGCGTGACCGTCGTGGAGGCCGGCGACAGGATCGCCTCGGACGTCATCCCCACCTTCCGGTGGCGGCACATGGCCTGGGTGAAGGAGTACGGCATCGAGACCGTGACCGGCGCCCGCGTGGAGGCAGTCACCGCCGGCGGGGTGGCCGTGATCGGCAAGGACGGGGCGCGACGGGTGATCCCTGCCGACAGCGTGATCGCCGCGGGCCCCCGGGGCTCGGTGCAGGGGCTCGTGGACGGGCTCGAGTTCTCGGGTGACGAGCTGTACATCGCCGGCGACGTGATCCGCCCCCGGGCGGTCCACAACGCGGTGCGGGAGGGGTTCCTGGCCGGGGTGCGCATCTGACCCCATGAGCGATCTATTCTCCATTCGTGGCAAGGTGGCGCTGGTGACCGGCGGCTCGCGCGGCATCGGGCTGATGATCGCGCGCGGCTTCGTGGAGGCCGGGGCGCGCGTCTACATCTCCTCTCGCAAGAAGGAGGTCTGCGACCAGGTGGCCGCGGAGCTGTCGGCCACAGGGAGCTGCGTGTCGCTGCCGGCCGATCTGTCCAGCGGGGCGGAGGGGCGGCGGGTCGCGCAGGAGATCGGGACCCGCGAGCCGGCGCTGCACATCCTCGTGAACAACGCTGGCGCTACCTGGGGCGCCCCGCTCCAGGAGTACCCGGAGTCGGCGTGGGACAAGGTGCTGGCCATCAACGTCAAGGCGGTGTTTCACCTGACGCAGGCCCTGCTCCCGCTGCTGGAGAAGGCCGCGCGGCCCGGCGATCCGGCGCGCGTGATCAACGTGGGCTCCATCGACGGGCTCCGCGTGCCGCTGTGGGAGTCGTACGCCTACTCCGCGAGCAAGGCTGCCGTGCACCACCTCACGCGCGCCCTGGCGGTGCAGCTGGGCAGCCGGCGCATCACGGTCAATGCGATCGCTCCCGGCCCCTTCGAGAGCAAGATGATGGCCGAGACCCTGAAGCAGCTCGGCGAGGTCATCGTGGCGGCCTGCCCGCTCGGGCGCATCGGCGAGCCGGAGGACATGGCGGGGGCGGCGATCTTCCTCGCTTCCCGCGCCGGCGCCTACGTGACCGGCCAGGTCCTCGCCGTGGACGGGGGGCTGTCCATCCGCCCGTAACGACTCGGGCGCCATGACGCCCACGGCGGACATCGTCATCCCCGGCTCCTCGTGACGGCGCCGGGAGGGTGCCCGACCCGCCGGGTGCGGCCCTGGCGCTCCTGCGCTATGCTGATGGCATGCCGACACGACCAGGGAGGATGATGACCATGCGCACGATCTTGATCGCAGCCACTGTCCTGGCGTTTCTCTCACCCGCCCTCGTCGCCGAGGCGCAGATGAAGCCGATGGCACCTCCGGCCCCCGCCCAGGGCCAGGCGCCGGCAGCCTCGCAGCCGTCTGACCAGCAGTCCCAGCACCACCCGCAGGCGGCGCAGCAGAAGGCGCAGCCGAAGGCCCAGCAGAAGCCGCAACAGCAGCCTCAGCACACGATGATGGGCGGCATGATGGGCCAGGGCATGATGGGTGGCATGATGATGTGCCCGATGATGGGGCACGCGATGATGGGCGGTCAGGGCATGCAGGGCATGATGGGGCAGGGGATGATGGGTGGCCAGGGGATGCCGGGCATGACGCGCGGAAGCGGCACGATGCGCGGCCCCCTCGACATGTCGGACCCCAAGGCCGCCGCCCGGACGCTCCGGCTCCGCGGCGATCTCATGAAAGCCATGGGCGAGGTCATGCTCAAGCACGCCGAGGCCCTCGCGCAGGAGAAGTAGGCCGGGTCCCCGCGCCCGGCGGTTCCCCGGGACTCCTCAGCCGGTCAGGAGGACGGCCGTTCCCTGCACCCGGTCCTGCGCCAGGTCCTGGAGGGCGCGGTTGGCGTCGGTCAGCGCGTAGCGCGTCACGCGCGGGCGGATCGGGATGGCCGCGGCCTCGCGGAGCAGCGCTTCGCCGTCCTCGCGGGTGTTGGCGGTGACGCTCCGGAGCGTCTTCTCCCAGAAGAGGTGGCGCTCGTAGCCGAGCCCCGGCACGTCCGTCATGTGGATGCCCGCCAGTGCCAGCGTCCCGCCCTTGTCGAGGGCCTCCAGTGCCGTCGGGACGATCTCGCCGGCGGGGGCGAAGACGATGGCGGCGTCCACCTTCTCGGGGGGGCGCTCGTCGGGGCCGCCCGCCCAGCGGGCGCCGAGGTCCAGCGCGAGCCTCCGGTGGGCCGGGTCGCGCGTCACGACGTACACGGCGCAGCCCCAGGAGCGCGCGACCTGGATGGCGACATGCGCCGAGGAGCCGAAACCGTAGAGCGCCAGCCGCCCGCCGCGGGGCACACCCGAGCGACGCAGCGCCCGGTAGCCGATGATCCCCGCGCAGAGGAGCGGCGCCGTCTCGGCATCGTCAAAACCGGCCGGGATCCGATAGGCGAAGGCCGCGGGCACCGTCGTCGCTTCGGCGTAGCCGCCGTCGTGGGTCCAGCCGGTGTAGGTCGAGCCCTCGCAGAGATTCTCTCGCCCCGAGGCGCAGAAGCGGCAGCGGGCGCACGTGGAGCGCAGCCACGCGATCCCGACGCGGTCGCCCACGGCCAGACGCGAGACCCCCGCGCCCAGGGCCTCCACCACGCCCACCGCCTGGTGGCCGGGGATGAGGGGCAGCCGCCGTGGCGGCAGGTCGCCCTCGATGACGTGCAGATCGGTGCGGCAAGCGGCGCAGGCGCTCACGCGGACGCGCACCTCGCCCCGGTCAGGCTCGGGGCGCGGGAGATCGGCGAGGCGAAGCGGCGAGGAGGCGATGGACGCCTGGGCCGAGAGCACCATGGCCCGCATCGTGGCGCGCATGGGTGGGACTCGTGGTCAGCCGAGGGCGGCGAGGCTCTCGCGGCAGCGCTTGGCGAGGGGGCGCATCCCCAGCTCCTCGGCGAGGTCCCGCGCCTGCTCGTAGTGCCGGGCGGCGCTGTCGCGGTCGCCGCGGTGGCGGCAGACCTCGCCGAGAATCCAGAGCGCCCGGGCCTCGGCCGACCGCTCCGCGAGGCGATGGGCGAAGGCGATGGCCTCGCGGGCAGAGGCCTCCGCCAGGTCCAGCTCGCCGGCGTGGAGCTGGGCCTCCGCCACGTGGCGGACGTGATCGCCACGCTCGACGAGGGCCGCCGCCTTTTCCTGGAGCTCGACGCACTCCCGGGCTGCCGCGATCGCCTCCTGATGGCGCCCCGTCAAGGAGTAGGCGGAGGAGGCCGCCCCGAGGGCCCGCATGAGCTGCCCCGCGAACTTCCGCTCCCGGCAGATCGCGACCGCCCCTTCCAGCACCCCGAGGGCCTCTCCGGCCCTGCCCCTCTCGGTGAGGAGCCGGCCCCGGGCGATCATGAGCGGCACCTCGCTGTAGAGATGCCTGGCGGCCTGGACGACGCGCTCGCCGCGCTCGATGAGGGCCAGCGCCCGCTCCGGATCTCCCATTGCCAGCAGGCACAGCGCCCCGAGCGCGCAGGAACCACAGTAGGGGAGGCCCGACAGCCCGAATCGCTCCGTGGCCCGCGGCCCTTCCAGGCGCTCGATGACGCGGCTGAAATGCTCGAGGGCCAGCGGGTACTGGCCGACGGCCAGGTGGGCGCAGCCAATGTAATAGTGCCCGGTGACGAGGAGCCCCAGATCCCCGCGCCGCTCGGCGGTCTCGAGGCCGCGCCGCCCGTAGGCGATGGCCTCGCGCTGCTCCCCCTTGGCCCAGTGGTACTGGGTGAAGAACGAGTAGACCACGTCGAGGCGGTCCGTCTCGCCGTGCCGCGTGGCGAGCCCCTCGGCCTCCTTGAAGATCTCGAAGAGGCGGTCCAGCTGTCCCGCGCGCCAGAGCGGGGCGCGGAGCGCGAGGCGCACGTCCACGCCGAGGCGGCCGGTCTCGGGGCTCTCGGGCAGCCGGCCGAGGGCCTCGAGGGCCTGCTCGTAGAACTCGACAGCGCGCGCGTCCGTGCAGAGGGCCGCCGCGCGGTCCCCGGCCTGCCTGGCGTAGCGGGCGGCCTTCGGCCACACCTCGCCGCGGACGAAGTGATGGGCCAGCTCCTCGACGTGCTCCTCGACACGGTCCGCGTGCAGCTCCTCGATGGTGGCGCCGATGCGGGCGTGGAGGTCCCGGCGCCGCGCGAGGAGGATGGACTCGTAGGCCACGTCCTGGGTGAGGACGTGCTTGAAGACGTACTCGAGGTCGGCGGCACCCATCTTCTCGTAGACAAACTCCAGCGCCTTGAGATCCCCCAGCGCGCGCTCAACGCGATCCGTCGCCTCGGCGACGCGCCGGAGGAGGCGGAGGGCGAACTCGCGGCCGATCACCGAGGCGATCTGCACCGTGCGCTTCTGCTCCTCGCCGAGCCGGTCGATGCGCGCGGCGATCAGGTCCTGGACGCGGTCGGGCACCACGATGGCGGAGGCCGGGCACGCCAGCGTGAGCCGGCCGCCCTCGGGATGCACGGCGCCGCTCTCCACCAGCGCGCGACCGATCTCCTCGAGGAAGAAGGGATTGCCCTCGGCCTTGCGCGCGATGATCGCCGCCAGCTCGTCCGGGAGGTCCCCGATGCCCAGCGTGGCGCGGACCAGCCGGTGGGCGTCGGCGTCCTCCAGCGGCTCGAGGACGAGCCGGGTGATGTAGGTGTGCTCGGGGAAGCGCGGCCGGTACGAGGGGCGCCAGGTCAGCACCAGGAGGATCGCCTCGCCGGCGATGCCGTTGATCAGCTCCGCCAGGTAGTCCTCGGAGGCGCTGTCGATCCACTGCAGATCCTCCACCACCAGCACCACGGGTCGCCGCTGGCTCGACCGGCGAGTGAGCTGGCTGATGGCGCGGAATATCCGCGCGCGGCGCTCGACCGGATCCATGGCGGCGATGGCGGGATCGCCCGGGTCCACGGAGAGCGCATAGCGCAGGTACGGGGCCAGCTCGCCGGGCGGCTCGCCCAGCGCCTTGAGGCCCCGCGTGACCTTCTCGATGATGGCTGACTCGCTGTCCGCCTCGCTGACAGCGAAGCCCTGACGGAGGCAGTCGGCGATCGGGAGCATCGCCGTGGACTGCCCGAAGGAGAGACAGCGTCCCTCCAGCCAGGTCGCCGCTCCTCCCGCCTGGCGGCGAAGCTCCAGCAGCAGCCGGGACTTGCCGATGCCGGCCTCGCCCACGAGGGACACCACCTGGCCGCGGCCGGCCCGGGCGGCGCTCCAGGCCCGCGCGAGCGTGCCGAGCGCCTCGCGGCGCCCCAGCAGCGGCGTCAGGGGCCGGCTCTCGGCCACGCTCCTGGGTTCGCCCAGCGCCCAGGCCGCCACGGGCTCGGCGCGGTTCTTGAGCACGACCGTGCCGAGGGAAGTCAGGTGGAAGTACGGCTCGATGAGCCGGCGCGTGGTATCGGCCAGGACGACCTGGCCCGGCTCGGCCATCTGCTGCATCCGCGCGGCGACGTTCGTGGTGTCGCCGACGGCGGTGTAGTCCATGCGCAGGTTGTCGCCGATGGCCGCGACCACCACGAGCCCGGTGTTGAGTCCCAGGCGCACGCGGAAGTCCACACCGCGCCGGCCCTTGAGCTCCTCGCGGTAGGCTCCGAGCGCGCGCTGCATCCCCAGGGCTGCCAGTGCCGCCCGCCGGGCGTGGTCCTCGTGGGCGACCGGGGCGCCGAAGAGCGCCATGAGCCCGTCGCCCAGGAACTGGTTCACCGTGCCCTCGTAGCGGTGCACCGACGCGAGCATGAGCTCGAAGGCGCGGTTCATGAGGGTGTGGACCTCCTCCGGGTCGAGGCGCTCCGCCAGCGAGGTGAAGCCCGAGACGTCCGCGAAGAGGACGGTGACCTGCTTCCGCTCGCCCTGGAGCGCCGTCCTGTCCTTGAGGATGCGCTCGGCCAGGTGCTGGGGGGTGTAGCCGCTGGGAGCCGCGCGACGCCGGTCGTCCTCGGAGCCGAGGCCGGCGTCGCGCGGGGCCGGGGGCGGATCGGCCGCGGCGCCCACGCCGCCCGCCAGGCGCGCGCCGCAGTCGCCGCAGAACTTCTTGCCGGGGGAGAGGCGGGCCCCGCAGGCCGGGCAGACGGTGTCCAGGCGCGCGCCGCACTCCTCGCAGAACTTGGCGCCGGGGCGCGTGGCGGCTCCGCAGGCTGAGCAGGCCATCCGGGTCATTGTGCCACGGTGGGGCCGACGAGAGAAGGCTTGCGGCCCCGTCACGCAGCGGGGTAGGCTACCGGATGGCGGTAGCGCCGCAGCGGGGTGACCCGACCGTCTGGCCCACGGTCAACATGCGGCAGCATGGGCGGGGAGAGGGGGAGACGCTGGCGGAGCGAGGTGACGCGACCCTCTCGCCCACGGTCAACATGCGGCAGCATGTTGAAGATGGTAGATGGAGACCAGTCATGAGCGGACTCGGCGGGAAGGTTGCCATCATCGGCACCGGCACGATCAAGTTCGGAGAGAACTTCCATCAGAGCCTCACCGACATGATCTTCGAGGCCGTCACCCTCGCCCTGGCCGACGCCGGCATCGAGCGCGGCCGGCTCCAGGCCGGCTGGCTCGGCTGCTACGAACCGATGCTCTACGGCTTCGAGGGCAATTCCGGCGCCTTCGTCTCAGACCCGCTCAATCTCTTCCCCATTCCCGTCACGCGCGTGGCGGCCTACTGCGCCACGGGGATCGAGGCCGTGCGCAACGCGGCGCTGGCCGTGGCCTCGGGGGAGTACGACGTCGTGCTGGCGGTGGGTGCGGAGAAGATGCGGGAGGTGCCCTCCCGCGGGTCGCTGGTGGCACAGGCCGTGAACCGCGGACACCCGTTGCTGGCCAAGGGGCGCACGGCACCCGGCATGTTCGGGCTGCTGGCCGCGCGCTACTTCAAGGAGTACGGCGCCGGGGAGGAGGCGCTCGGGGCCGTGGCAATCAAGAACCACTACCACGGCTCCCTCAACCCGAAGGCGCATTTCCAGAAGGAGATCACGGCCGAGCAGCACGCCCGCGCGCCGAGGGTGGCCGAGCCGCTCGGGCTCTTCGACTGCTGCCCCACCACGGACGGGGCCGCGGCGGCCATCCTCACCCGCGCCGAGCTGGCGCCGACATTCACCGACAGATACTCGATCATCCGCGGTATCGCCTGTGCGGTGACCGCCGGCTACTGGAACACGCAGTTCGACCCGTCGTGGAACTTCACCTCGTTCCGCGCCACGCGCGAGGCTGCCAGGGCCGCCTACACCATGGCCGGGGTGACCAATCCCGCGAAGCAGATCAAGGTGGCCGAGTGCCACGACTGCTTCACCATCACCGAGATCGTGAACTACGAGGACCTGGGCTTCTTCGAGCCCGGGGCCGGCTGGCGTGCCGCCCAGAGCGGCGCGACGCGGCTCGGGGGCTCGCTGCCCGTGAACACGTCGGGTGGGCTCAAGTCGTGCGGCCACCCCATTGGCTCCTCGGGCGTGCGGATGATCAACAACATCCACGACCAGCTCCTGGGCCGTGCCGGGAAGATGCAGGTCCCTGGCGCCGACATGGGGCTGGCGCACAACCTCGGCGGTCCCGGCGCGGTCTCGGCCGTGGCCGTGCTCTCCCAGCCGTAACGGACGTTCGCGCGCGGCTGGCGCCGGGCGGAGCCCCGGCGCGGCGGGTTGACGCGACCGTCTCGCCCACGGTCAAGATGCGCCAGCATGGGTGAGGAGAGGGGGAGACGCTGGCGCAGCGAGTTGACGCGACCCTCTCGCCCACGGTCAACATGCGGCAGCATGTTGAAGATAAGGGAGGCAGAGATGGCGGAGCTCACGCGGCGCTACATCGTCATGCCGATGGCCACCGAGGCCCCGTTCGACCCGTTGGACCCGGAGGCGGTGTTCGTCCTCAAGCCCCGGAAGGACCCGGCGGCGCTCAGGGCGCTTCAGGCGTACCGCGACCACTGCTACCCGGAACTGCGCCGAGATCTCGACGCCTGGATCGAGACGATCAAGGCGAGCCCCGTGGTCCGCGGTGGGGTCGGGGAGAGGAACGCCCGGTACCTGGCCTCCCGGCCCCAGCCTGCAAGCGCGCCCGCGCAGGGCTCCGCCGTGCCTGCCGCCCGCCCGACCCGGGCCGGGGTCAAGCCCAAGCCCAGGCCTCGGGCAAAGCATCAGGGACGGAAGGCCAAGCCACCGTCGCGGAAGAGGAAGCAGCACTAACCGTCAGCGGCCCGAGAGGTATTCCCGCAGCCTGCCCGAAGGCCCCGGCGTGGAGGGCATCGCCCTGCGGGAGATGCCGGGCGCTGGCTTGCGCTCGCGGTCATCCGGCCGCTATCCTTAGCCTGGAGGGCAGGCCAATGGTCGAACGGAGCACGGCCAGGGTGCCCGCGTCACCCAGGGTCCCGTACTGGATGCGGGCCAGCCGCGGGCGCAGCCGACCCCACCTCGAGATCCTCAGCGAGGAGGATGCCAGCCCCGCCGTCCGCGAGTGTTTCGACGAGATCACCGCCACCCTCGGCTTCCCGGTCGTCAACGTCATCTTCCGCGCCTTCGCCAGGTACCCGCGCTTCCTCGCCCTGTCCTGGGACCTCCTCAAGCCCAACGTGCTCACCCAGGACCTCTTCGACAAGACCCAGGTGCTCCGCCGTCAGGCGCAGCTCGTGGTGCGCGAGGGGCTCGGCGTCGGGGACCACCGGGCGGTGCTCCGGATGCGTGGCTCCTCCGACGACGCGCTCGGTCGAATCCGCGCCGTCCTCGACTTCTTCCTCTACGGGGACCCATTCCTCCTGCTCATCGCCTCGGCGCTGCAGTCCTCGCTGTCGGGGCACCCGCTTTCCGGCAAGCCGTGGGCGCACCTGCTGCCGCTGCACACCAATCCCACCCGCTTCCAGGAGCTCAGGCTCACGGAGATGGAGGAGGCGCCTCCCGCGGTCCAGACGATCTACAGCGAGATCATGCAGGCCCACGGGGGGACCTTCGTCCCGACGGACTACCGCGCGCTGGGGCGCTGGCCCGAGTGCCTGGCCGTGGTGTGGCAGGACTGGAGGCAGCGCATGCAGAACCCGGCCTACGAGGCCGGGGTCCGGCAGCTCAACGAGCTGGCCCTGGCGCTGGCCCAGGACCTGCCCTTCGGCTTCGCGCTGTCCCCCCAGACCCTTGTGCGGGCCGGCTTTACTCCCCTCCAGGTTTCCGATATCCTGGCGACGGTCGACTTCTTTCAGGGCCTCCTGCCGGCGCTCATCGTGAACATCACCGCGTTCAGGATCGGCCTCGAGGGGAGCGGCCGGCCGGCACCCGGCGCCTGAGGCCTCGCACCCGCAGTCAGCGGAGGAGCGTCATGCACTGGCACGCTCTCGTAGCGGCAACCGTCGCCCTCGGCCTGGCGCTGTCCGCCCCCGCCCCCGCCCAGGCGCAGAAGAAGCGACTGGCCATGGGCTGCACCCAGACGGCTTCCAGCCACTACGCCTACTGCGTCGGGGCGGCGAAGGCCATCAACCTGGCCGTCCCTGACGTGGACGTCTCGGTGGTGGAGACCGGCGCCACCGTGGACAACATGAAACGGATGCAGAAGGGCACTCTCGACTATGGCCTGGTGACGCCGGAGCAGGTCTATCTGGGCTGGAAGGGCATGGAGAACTGGAAGGATGCTCCCTTCCCGGACATCCGGATGATGTGGATGTACACCGTCTCCGCGAACTACGTCATCGTCCGGGAGGAGACCGGGATCAAGAGCCTGCAGGAGATCGCCGGCAAGAAGTTCAACCCCGGCATCCGGGGCTCGGCGACGGAGAAGATGACCGAGACGGTGCTCGCCGACCTTGGGATCAAGGCGGACTGGCAGCGCATGGGGACCTCCGATGCCGTGGACGCCATGAAGGACAAGCGCATCGTCGGGTACGCCAAGACGGGCAACGGCTTCGCGCTGGACGCCTCGACGATGGACATCGCCACGCAGGCGCCCATCCGGGTGCTGCCGTTCACCGAGGAGGAGATGAAGAAGTCCAAGGCCGCGCATCCGTACATCCCCTGGATCAAGGTGCCGGCCGGCTCGCTCAAGGGCCTGGGCGAGTTCTGGACCCCGGCGATCATCGTGGGCTTCTCGGCGCCCAAGTCCTTCCCGAGCGACACGGTGTACAAGATCGTGAAGGCGGTGTCGGAGGGGATCGAGCACCAGAAGGCGGCCTTCAAGGGGACCACCGGCGACATCCCGAAGCTCACCGCCGAGGTCTCCCAGTCGCCGCTCCACGCCGGCGCTGTCAAGTATCTCCGGGAGAAGGGCATCAAGGTCCCCGACCACCTCATTCCCCCCGAGGCCAAGTAAGGGCGTGGCCCCGGCTGAAGCCCCCGGCGCTCCGGGGGTCGAGCCGGACGGTCTCCCCGGTCCGATCAAGGGCGACGAGCCCGACGCGAGAACGCTCACCGGGGTGCTGAACGGCGCCGTGGCGCTGGTCGCCGGGGCCTTCGCCCTGTTTCACATCGCCACCGCGGCCCCGTTCGTGGGGTCGTTCCCCGACCTGATCCAGCGCTCGGCTCACCTGGCCTTCGCCTTCGTCCTCTGCTTCCTCCTCTACCCCGCCTGGCCCGGGCGCTCCTCGGCCCGCCGACCCTCGGCGCTGGACGTCGCCCTGGCAGCGGCCGCGATCGTCGCGCTGGTTTACATCATCCGGCACTACGACTGGATCATGGAGAACCCCGGCGACTCGACGCGCACGGGCGTGATCCTGGGCACCGTGCTGACCGTGCTGACGCTGGAGGCCGCGCGGCGCACCATCGGCCTCGTCTTCACCGCGCTCGGCGTCGTCGCCATCGCCTACGCCTATCTCGGGGCCTCGATCCCCGGCGCGTGGGGCCACCGGGGCTTCGGCTGGGTGACGATCCAGGAATCGCTGTATCTCTCCACGCAGGGGATTCTCGGCAACGTGACCGGAATCTCGGCGACGCTCGTGGCGGTGTTCCTCGTCTTCGGCGCCATCCTCTACCACACGGGGGGAGGGGAGACGTTCGTGGACCTGGCGAAGCTCGTCGCCGGGCGCTCCCACGGCGGCCCCGCCAAGGTCTCCGTCTTCTCCTCCGCCTTCTTCGGCACCATCTCGGGCTCGGCCGTCGCCAACGTGGTGGTGGACGGCATCTTCAACATCCCGCTGATGAAGCGCATGAAGTACCGGGCCGAATTCGCGGCGGCGGTGGAAGCGACGGCATCCTCCGGGGGGCAGATCATGCCGCCGGTGATGGGGGCGGGAGCCTTCATCATGGCCGAGCTGCTGCAGATCTCCTATGCCCAGGTGGCCATCGCCGCCGCGCTGCCGGCCCTCCTCTACTACCTCGGCTGCGGCGCCGCGATCCACTTCGAGGCCCGGCGCCTCAACCTCGGCACCATCCCGCGCGCGCTCATCCCGCGGGCGCGGGAAGTCTTCGCGTGGCGGCGCTCGGCCGCCCTCTTCATCCCGGTGATCCTGCTCACCTACTTCCTCCTCCAGGGGTACACGGCCCAGACCTCGACGTTCTGGTCGATCATCGCCTCGCTGGTCATCTTCATCCTCTCGGGCTCCTCCCTGGCGGACTGCCGCGCGCGCCTCCTGGGGCTCTGGCGGGCGCTGGAAGCGGGGGGCAAGGGGATCGTGCTCGTCGCCACCCTGATCGCGGCGGCGGGCATCGTGATCGGGATGATCAACCTGACCGGCGCCGGCGTGAAGCTGTCCGAGCTCATCATCGGCACGGCCGGCGGCAGTCTCTTCGGGGCGCTCTGCCTGGCGATGATCGTCTGTCTCATCCTGGGGATGGGCCTGCCGACGACGGCGGCCTACGTGCTGGCCGCCTCCGTGGTGGCGCCGGCCCTGATCAAGCTGGGCGCGCTGCCCCTGGCCGCACACCTCTTCGTGTTCTACTTCGCCATCATCTCGGCCATCACGCCGCCGGTGTGCGCGGCGGTGTACGTGGCGGCGGCCATCGCGCGGGCGGACTGGGTGCGGACGGGGTTCATCGCGACGCGGCTCGGGCTGGCCGGCTTCATCGCCCCCTACATGTTCATCTACTCCCCGGCCCTGCTCTGGCAGGGGCCGCTGGTGGAGATCGCCTGGGCCAGCGTGACCGCCTGCGTGGGTGTGATCGCGCTGGCCGCGGGCTCCATGGGGTACCTGCTGCGGCGCGCGAACCTGGTGGAGCGGGCCCTGCTGCTGGCCGCCGCGCTCCTGCTCATCAAGCCCGGCCTGGCCACCGACCTCGTCGGCTTCGCCCTGCTGGGCGCGGTGCTCGCGCTGCAGCGGCTCCGCCCCGCGCCCGTGGCTCAACCCGCTTCCTGAGGAGGCGCATCCATGCCACCGGTGCTCTACGAGCACAGCGGTCCTGTCGTGACGATCACCATCAACCGGCCGGAGGCGATGAACGCTGTCGACCCCGAGACCCACCACGCGCTCATCGAGGCCTGGACGCGCTTCCGCGACGACGACTCCGCCTGGGTCGCCATCCTCACGGGGGCCGGGGAGAAGGCCTTCTGCGCGGGCGCGGATCTGAAGAAGATGATCCCGGTTGCCTTCGGCAAGGGCGGTGTCAAGCGGGGGCACAACGACTACGGCCTCGGCGGCATCACGCGCGGGATGGAGATCTGGAAGCCCATGATCGCGGCCATCAACGGCTTCTGCCTGGCGGGCGGCATGGAGGAGGCGCTCTGCTGCGACCTGCGCGTGGCCGTGCCGCACGCGACCTTCGGCCTGCCCGAGGTGCGCTGGGCCATCATGCCCGGGGCGGGGGGGACGCAGCGGCTGCCGCGGGCCATCCCCCTGGCCAAGGCCATGGAGATGATCCTCATGGCGCAGACCATCACGGCGGAGGAGGCGTTGCGCCTCGGGCTCATCAACGCCGTCGTCCCACCGGCGGAGCTCCTGCCGACGGCGCGCCGGTGGGCCGACACCATCTGCGAGCGCGGCCCGCTGGCCGTGCGCGCCGCCAAGGAGGCCGTCATCCGCGGTCTCACGATGCCGCTCGGCGACGGGCTCAGGCTCGAGGCCTTCCTCTCGGGAACGCTCCGTGGCACCGAGGACGCCGTGGAAGGGCCCCGGGCCTTCGCCGAGAAGCGCAAGCCGGACTTCAAGGCGCGGTAGGGCGGCGACATGGACCTGGAGGTGCTTCGCGCGCGACTCGATGCAGCGCTCTCCGAGCGCCCGCGCATCGCGCTCGACCGGAGCGACCTCGTCTCCTCGGCCGTGCTCCTGGCCATCACCGACCGGGACGGGGCTCACATCCTCTTCACCAAGAAGTCCGAGTCGGTTCCGCACCACAAGGGGCAGTTCTCCTTCCCTGGCGGAATCTGCGAGGAGCGGGACGCCTCCCGCGTGGAGACGGCGCTGCGCGAGGCGTGGGAGGAGATCCGGCTCCCCGCGGATGCCGTGGAGGTGCTGGGGCTGCTGGACGACACGGCCACCCGCGCCACGCCCTTCGTCATCACCCCGGTGGTGGGTCTCGTGCGCCGGCCGGTCGCCTTCCGCCCGGACGGGCGGGAGATCGAGCGCGTGATCGAGGTGCCGCTGGAGCGGCTGCGCGACCCGGCCATCTTCACCACGGAGCTGTGGGAGCGGGACGGCGAGGCCCACCCCGTGCACTTCTACCAGGTGTCGGCAGCCGACGTGGTGTGGGGCGCAACGGCACGGATCCTGAAGCAGTTCCTCGACATCCTCGACGCGGCGGAGGCGACGGCGTGAGCTACGAGACCTTGCTGGTGCGCGTGGCGGACGGCGTGGGGACGGTGACGCTGAACCGGCCGGAAGTCAGGAATGCCCTGAGCCCGGCCATGCTGCGCGAGCTGGAGGCGGCGCTGGGCACGCTCGAGGGTGACCCGGAGGCACGCGTGGTCGTGCTGCGGGGCGCGGGCGACAGGGCCTTCTGCGCGGGCGCCGACCTCAAGGGGGTGGGAGATCGTGGCACGACGCTGGCGGCGCGCGAGGCCTTCAGCGGGATGCCCCGGGTCCTCGAGCAGATGGCGCGCATGAGGACGCCTGTCATCGCCCAGGTGCATGGCTTCGCCCTCGCGGGGGGCTGTGGGCTCGCGGTCGGCTGCGACCTCGTGGTCGCCTCGGAGGATGCCGTGTTCGGGCTTCCCGAGATCCGGATCGGCGTCCTCCCGCTCATCGTCATGGCGCCCATCCTGCGCGCGGCGGGACGCAAGCGGGGGATGCTCATGGTCCTCACGGGCGAGCAGGTGTCGGCGCGCGAGGCCTACGAGATGGGGCTCGTGAGCCGCGTGGTGGCCCGGGCCGAGCTGGAGGGAACCGTCACTGCGCTCGCCCGGACGCTGGCCGGGCTCTCGCCCACGGCCCTCGGCATCGCGAAGGAGGCCGCGGCCGCCCAGGGCGACATGGAGTACGGCGCGGCGCTCCGGTACCTGCGCGAGCTGACGACGCTGGTCTTCATGTCCGACGATGCGAGGGAGGGGATCGCCGCCTTCTTCGAGAAGCGTCCGCCGCGGTGGACCGGCCGGTGACGCGCGCGCGGGGCGCGTTCCTGGCCGGCGCGGTGCTGGGCGCGGTGCTGGGCGCTGGCCTCGGGGTGGGTGCCGCCTCCGCCCAGCCCGCGGAGTCGCCGCTCACGGTGGCGACCGTCAGCGGCCAGGTGGAGGTGTACCGCAAGCCCCGGAACGCCTGGACGCCGGCCCGGCTCCGCGATCAGATTGCCGGGGGAGAGGGCGCCCGCGCCCTTCCCGGCGGGCGTCTCACCCTCCGCACCGTGGGAGGCCACGCGCTCCGGCTTGCCCCGCTCTCGCAGGTGTTCCTCGCCGAGGGCGCTCCCGCTGCAGGTCAGCCCCTCGGCCTCCGCATGGACGGTGGCTGGGTGTGGGTGGCCGTGCTGCCCGGCGCCTCGCTCCGCGCGCCGCTCGAGGTACAGGCTGGTCCGGTCACGGTGGCCCTGCGGGGCGGCACCGCGGGGATCCGCGCCAACGCCGACGGCTCGGTGCTCGTCCGTGTCTATCACGGCGCGGCCCTCTGTACCGGCACGGGCGCCGCGGGCCGGTGGGAGCGGGCCCTCACGGCGGGCGAGGAGCTGCTGGGGCCAGCGGCGGGCGTGCCCGGCGAGCCGCGGCCCCTCACGCCGGACAGCGCGGAAGCCACCTGGGTGCTCTGGAACCAGGAGCAGGATCGGGCGGGAGGATACGCGGGTCCGGCGCCGCGGTGAGGACGCCGGCCCTGGCGGTCAGGGCAGGCTGACCGTGGTCCCGTCCCCGCTGGTGGTGACGATGAAGGTGCCCAGCGAGGTGCTGCTGTAGGCGTAGGAGCTCCAGCCGGCCGGCGGAGCGGGGGTCGAGGCCATGAAGGGCCCCGCGACATCGCCGAGGCTGTTGGTGGCGGCGGCATTGAGGTCGGCCAGCGTCGACGGCAACGTGCGCATGTGCGAGGAGTATATGCTGATGGCCGACACGAGGGATCGGGAGTCGGCCTCCGCCTTGGCGACGCGGGCGCGGACCTGCATGTTGGCGTACAGCGGGACGGCGATGGCCGCCAGGATGCCGATGATGGCCACCACGATCATGAGCTCGATCAGGGTGAACCCCCGAGCGGCTCGTCGCATGCGCACTTCCCGAGGCCGGGAGCTCATCGCATCCGTTCCTCCCGCGAGGTAGCGTGCCGGCTGGCACCGGTGAGGTGGCACCACCTCCGCGGACAGGCTAGCACCCTCCGGGCCGGTTCCCGTCACCTTTTGTCCTGGGCTCCGGAGGGGGACGGAGCGCGCTCCCCGCGCTACGGCCACCAGAGGTAGAGGAAGCGGGGACCGGCGCCGCCCACGAGGGCGGCGAGCTGGGCCGCGGCCGCCTCGGCGCTGGGCGGGGTGGGCGTCGAGGAATAGAAGGTCGCGCGGTACTCCCTGGGGCGGTGGTACATGACGACGCGCGCTTCGGTGAGGCCCGCCGCCCGCCGCGCGATGGCCACCGCGTCGTCCAGGTACCCCACGCGGTCCACGAGGCCCAGCGCGAGCGCCTGGTCGGCCGTGTAGATACGCCCGTCGGCCACGGCGCGCACGCGCTCCTCGGGGAGCTTGCGGGAGGCCACGATGAGGCTCACGAAGCGGCCGTGCATCGCGTCGATGACCTCCTGGAAGATGGCGCGCTCCTCGTCGGTGAGGCTCCGGAAGGGCGAGCCCGCATCTTTCTTGGGGCCGGACTTGATGGCCATCGGGGCCACCCCGATCTTCTCGAGGAGCCCCTGGGTGTTGACCGTGAGCATGACGACGCCGATGCTGCCCGTGATGGTCGTCGGGTGAGCGATGATGGTGTCGGCGGCCAGCGCCGCGTAGTACCCACCCGAGGCCCCCACGTCCATGATGGCCGCCACCACGGGGATCTTCCGGCGCGCCTTGAACGTGGAGATCTCCCGGTGGAGGATGTCCGAGGCCGTGATGGTGCCGCCGGGGCTGTTGATGCGGACGATGAGGGCCCGCACCTGCTCGTCCTGCTCGGCCCGGCGCAGCTCTTCGCGGACGCGCGCCAGGAGCGGGACGCGCGGCGGGGGTGTCCCGAGGCTGAGCCCGGGCGCGTCCTCGGCCAGCACGCCCGAGAGGTCCACGAGGAGGATCTTGGCCGCTCCCGATCCCTCCACGGTCTCCTCGACGAGCGGACGGATCCGGGGTTGCAGTTCCAGCGAGATCACCGAGCAGCCGGCCAGGAGGACCGCGGCCGCGAGCGTCGACACTCGGGTAGCCAGACGCCAGGCGCGCATGGCGGGAGTATACGGGCCGCGGCGAGCCTCCTCAACGACTGATCTATAATCGAGGCAACGCCGCCCCCCGCGGGTCATCTGGCCACCCCCGATGAGCCCGGCAGGGCGAAGAGGCCGAACCGCAACCCGAGGTCATCGACGGTCAAGCGAGATGGAGAGCCCGGCAGGGCGAAGAGGCCGAACCGCAACCCGAGGTCATCGACAGTCAAGCGAGATGGAGAGCCCGGCAGGGCGAAGAGGCCGAACCGCAACCCGAGGTCATCGACGGTCAAGCGAGATGAAGAGCCCGGCAGGGCGAAGAGGCCGAACCGCAACCCGAGGTCATCGACGGTCAAGCGAGATGGAGAGCCCGGCAGGGCGAAGAGGCCGAATCCGAAGGCGCGGTTGATGACACGCCCCGATGAGCCGCGAAGCGGCGAAGAGGCCGAACCGCCACCCGACATCATCCACATTCAAGCAACAGAAAGGATCTGCATGCGATACATCGTGAGACCGGAGGACGTGCCGCCCTACTCGCCGCCGCTGCACGCGGGCACCGTGAATCGTCGGCTCGTGGGGCGTGAGGTGAACGGCTCCACCCGGCTGGAGGTCGTGCTCGGGACGCTGGAGCCCGGGGGTGTGGCCCTGCGTCACAGCCACGACGCCGAGGAGCAGGCCATCTACATCCTCGAGGGGCGCGCGCTGGTGGAAGTGGGCGACGACGTCAGGGAAGAGGTGGGGCCGGGCACGGCTTGCTTCTTTCCCGCTGGCGTGGCCCATCGCGTGGAGGCGCTGACGCCGTTCAGGACGCTCGTCATCTACGCCCCGCCCGTCGAGCGCTCCACCTCGGACCAGCCGTTCCGTCCTGCCTGAGCGCCGTCGCGTGAGCGCGCTGACGCTGGAGGACGTCCAGGCGGCGGCCGTGCGGCTCCAGGGGCGCATCCACCGGACGCCCGTGGTGACGAGCCGCTCCTTCGACGAGGCCAGCGGTTTCGCTGTCTTCTTCAAGTGCGAGAACCTGCAGCGCGCCGGCGCTTTCAAGATCCGCGGGGCGCTCAACAAGCTGCTGTCGCTCTCCGAGGCCGAACGGCGCCGCGGCGTGGTGGCCTTTTCCTCCGGCAACCATGCCCAGGGCGTGGCGCTGGCGGCGCGCCTGACCGGGACCACCGCGACGATCCTCATGCCCACCGATGCGCCGGCTCTCAAGCTGGCCGCCACGCGGGGCTATGGCGCCGAGGTCGTCTTCTACGACCGCCAGACCGAGGATCGTGAGGGGCGGGCACGAGCGCTCGTTGCGCGCACCGGGCGGGTGCTGGTGCCGCCCTATGACGACCCCGCGATCATGGCCGGGCAGGGGACCGCGGCGCTGGAGCTGTTCGCGGAGGTCGGCGAGCTCGATGCGCTGCTGACGCCCGTGGGCGGGGGTGGGCTCATGGCCGGCTGCAGCACAGTGGCCAGGGCCCTCCGGTCCGGGATCCGCGTCTTCGGCGTGGAGGCGGACAGCGCCAACGACACCTACCTCTCCCTCCGGGCGGGGAAGCGCGTCAGCATCCCGCCGCCGCCCACGATCGCCGACGGCATCCGCAACCTCTCGCCGGGCGCGCTGACCTTCCCGGTGCTCCAGCGGAACCTCTCGGGCGTGCTGCTGGTCTCCGACGCCGAGATCGAGGCCGCGGTCCGCTTCCTGCTGTTCCGCACAAAGCTCCTCGTGGAGCCCACGGGTGCCGTCCCGGCGGCGGCTCTGCTGGCGGACAAGCTGCCGCTCGGGAAGGGCGCGCGGGTGGGCGTGGTGCTCTCGGGCGGCAATGTGGACCCGCAGGTCCTCGCCCGTATCATCGGGCTCGCCGCGGGATAGTCCGCCGGTCACGCCTCCGTCAAGGCCGTGGAGGGCTTGACAGGGCCGGGCCGGACGGCTCAAGGTCTTGGAGAGCATGCAGCGGAGGAGGCCAGCGTGACGGGACGGGACCGGCGACGGGCGGCGCGGGCCGGGGCGGCGTGGCCGGTCAGCATCGAGACCTTCGACCGGCGAGCGATCCCCGGCGAAGTCGTGGACGTGAGCACCTCCGGGATGCGGGTCCGGGCCCAGGGTGAGCTGGCCGTGGGCGCGGCGGTGACGCTGCGGGTGGCGCTTCCACACGGCGCGGACCGGCTGGAGGTCGTTGCCCGCGTGGCCCGCCGGGTGGCCGACGAGCTGGCGCTGGACTTCATCGGGCTGCCCGAGACGGAGGCGCGCCGGGTCAAGCCCTTCGTGCCGGCGTGGGAGGCCCGGCGGCGCGCGCCGCGAGTGCATGCCCGGGTGCCCATGACGATCGGGAAGGGGACGGACGGCAGCGCGGCGGGGGCGACCGTGGACCTGAGCCAGTTCTCCGCCAGGGTCGCCACGGAGTTGCCGCTCCAGCCGGGGGACCGGGTGACCCTCCAGCTGTCGCCGCCTGCCCCCGGGGCCCCGCTCGCGTTGACCGCTGTGGTGTGGGACGGGGACAGCGCCGGGACGGTGCTCGTCTTCGTGAACCTCTCCGTGGCGGAGTTCGCCCGGCTGGGCGTCTACGTCTCGAGCCTCATCGCGCGGGAAGGCTGAGCCGCCGCACTGCCGCGCCCACTTTCAAATTGACAGGGCTCGAAGCTGCCGCATAAGATGAATGGCGGTTCAGTCACCCGCCATGCGCGACCCGGACAAGCCCCAGCAGATCATCGACGCCGCGATTCGGGTGTTCGCCCGGAAGGGCTACTACAACTCCCGGGTCTCCGACATCGCCAAGGAGGCGGGGATCGCCGCCGGGACCATCTACCTCTACTTCAAGACCAAGGACGACATCCTCGTCACCCTCTTCCGCGAGAAGATGGCGCAGTTCGTGGCGACGCTGCGCAAGTCGATCGCCGATGAGCATGATGCAGTGGCGAAGCTGCGGCGGCTCATCTTCCTTCACTTCCAGCTGCTGGAGCAGCACCCGGAGCTGGCGGAGGTGGTGCAGGTGGAGCAGCGACAGGGGCAGAAGTTCTTCCGGGGGGCCTCGGCCCGTGAGATCTCCTCCTACTTCGCCCTCATCGGGTCCGTGCTGGAGGAGGGGGTGGCCGAGGGGCGGTTCCGGCCGGGCCTCCCCGTCAAGACCGCCACCAAGGCGCTCTTCGGAGCCATGGACCAGATGGCGACGTCGTGGGTGCTGGGCGCGCGCGGCTACCGCCTGACCGACACGGCGGAGGCCCTGGCTGACATCTTCCTCCGGGGCGTGGCCGCCCGATAACCGAGACAGAAGGAGAGCATGGCGATGCCGTACGAGACGCTGATCCTGACCCGCGAGGAGAGCTTCGCCGTCATCACCCTGAACCGCCCCCCGGCCAATGCCATCAGCGAGCAGCTCATGCGTGACCTCAACGCCGCGCTCTCCGAGGTGGAGCACGATGACGACGTGCGCGCCATCGTCATCACGGGGGCGGGCGACAAGATCTTCTGCGCGGGAGCCGACCTGGGTTCGGCCTTCTCGGGCCCCGATGTGGGCGCCTTCATCCGCTTCGGCAACAGCGTGGTGCGCCGCATCGAGCGCTTTCCGAAACCGGTGATCGCCGCGATCACCGGCCATGCGCTGGGCGGCGGCTGCGAGATCGCCATGGGCTGCCACATCCGGATCCTCAAGGAGACGGCGCGCATGGGACAGACCGAGTCGAACCTGGGTATCATCCCGGGCTACGGCGGCACCCAGCGCCTCCCGAGGCTCATCGGCCGGGGGCTGGCGCTGGAGCACCTGCTCCTCGGCACGCAGATCCCGGCGGCCGAGTGCTATCGCCTCGGGCTCGTGAACCGGCTCTCGAAGGAGGGGGAAACGCTCGCGGACGCCAAGACCATGGCACGCGAGATGGCGAAGCGGCCCCCCATCGCCACCCGCCTCATCATCGAGGCGGTGGACGACGGCATCCAGGCGCCGATCGACCAGGCCATCGAGATCGAGGTGCGGGCCTTCGAGAAGGTGCTCAAGACGGAGGACGCGGGCGAGGGCATCCAGGCCTTCTTCCAGAAGCGCCCCCCCGCCTTCAAGGGACGGTAGGGCGAGCCGCAGCCGCGAGAGCGAGGCGAGCGAAGGGAGCTTTGATGGATCTCGGGATCGCCGGGAGGGTCGCGCTGGTGACGGGGGGTGCCCGGAGCCTCGGGCGGCAGGACTGCCTCACGCTGGCAGCCGAGGGGGCCAGGGTGATCGTGCTCGACCTCAACGGGGAGGGGGCCCGGGAGACGGCCACGGAGATCTCCGCGGCCGGGGGCTCGGCGGGCGGCTACGAGGTGGACATCACCAATCGCCCCCAGCTGGCCGAGGTGCTGGAGACGGCGCAGCGCGACGTGGGGCCCGTGGACATCTGCGTCAACAACGCGGGGTTCATCTACACCCTTGGCCAGCTCAAGGACATGAGCGACGCCGACTGGGACTTCAACCTGTCGGTGAACCTCACGGGCACCTACAACGTCACCAAGGCCGTGTTCCCCGGCATGCAGGACCGGAAGTGGGGACGGGTGATCTGCATGGCCTCCATTGCCGGCCTCATGGGAGGCTTCGGCCAGACCGCCTACTCGACCAGTAAGATGGGGGTGGTGGGCTTTGCGAGGTCCGTGGCACTGGAGGGGGCGCGCGACAACATCACGAGTAACGTCATCGCGCCCGGCATCATCGGGCCCAACGCCAACCTGTCCCCTCTGTACGAGCGGATGGTCAAGCGCGTGGCGATGCGGAAGGAGGGCGATCCTACGGATGTGGCCAATGCCATTGCCTTCCTCTGCTCGGAGCGCGCTCGCTACATCACCGGCGCCGTCCTGACGGTGACCGGGGGGATGGACCTGTTTACCTTCTAGCACACGGGGCCCCGCCGCCCCACGGGGAGGAGGAGAAGCGATGCCGACAGTGAAAGAGACCTTCGAAGCAATGGCCAGCAGGTTCCAGCCCAGCAAGGCGGGCGGTATCAATGCCACG
Source organism: Candidatus Rokuibacteriota bacterium (assembly GCA_016188005.1). NCBI lineage: Bacteria > Candidatus Rokuibacteriota > Candidatus Rokuibacteriota bacterium. The sequence goes on from JACPIQ010000121.1 coordinate 85,610, forward strand.
ATCCAGTACGAGATCACCGGGGATCAGGGGGGAACCTGGCACGCCATCGTCAAGGACGGCACCTGCGTGGTGAACTCCGGACCTGGGACCAACCCGAACCTGACGCTGACCATGTCCGGCCAGGACTGGCTGGACATGGTGGGCGGCAAGCTCTCGGGCCAGATGGCCTTCATGTCGGGCAAGCTCAAGCTCAAGGGTGACATGGGCCTGGCGATGAAGGTAGGCTCCATCTTCTCGGTCTGATCACGTTCGCGGACCCGGCGTTTCGCGCGTGCGGGGCGCCCGGGGTCAGGTCTTGCATTGGGACAAATGCTGGATTGCAAGACCTGACCCCGGTGCCTTCCTGCCGCTCCGGGCGTGCTATCCTGCCGGCCATGACGATTCCCAGGGACTACTTCGACTGGGCGGCCACCCTCTTCGATCCGGCGCGGATCCACGAGAAGCCGGAGGCGCTCGGGGGCATCCGCGTGCTGGACCTCTCCGTGATCTACTTCGGCCCGGCCACCGGCGACTTCCTGGGCGAGATGGGCGCCGAGGTGATCAAGGTGGAGATGCCGGGGCAAGGGGACGTGACCCGCATCCTCGGCAACGCCTCCTTCTTCTGGAAGAATGTCTCCGTCGCCTTCTTCTGCGCCAACCACTCCAAGTACCACGTCGGCATCGACATGCACCGGGCCGAGGGCCAGGAGTTGATCCGCCAGCTGGCCGCGCGCTCCGACATCGTGATCGAGAACTACAAGGCGGGAACGCTCGAGGAGAAGTTCGGGCTGGGGTACCGACAGCTCAGGGAACTGAACCCCCGACTCATCTACGTGGCCAACACGGGGTTCGGTCAGTGGGGACCGTTCTCCAAGGGGCGGGCCTCCTATGACGGGTTGGCCCAGGCCGTGTCCGGGCTCACCGCCATCACCGGCGAGGGTGCGCTGCCGACCAAGATCGGAAACTACCTCGGGGACTGGTTCGGCGCCTCCATGTCGGCGGTGGGCGCCCTGGCCGCGCTGCGCTGGCGCGACCGCACGGGGGAGGGCCAGTTCGTCGAGATGGCGCAGTGCGAGGGGCTCGTGCGCGCCATGGACTGGACGTGGCTCTACGCGGGGCTCACCGGGCGCGACCGACGAAAGGCGGGCAACGGCGATCACGTCTTCGCCCCGTCCGGCGTCTATCCCTGCGCTGACGGCTACGTGGCCGTGGTGGCCGGCACGGACCGCGAGTTCCGGGGGCTCTGCCGCATGCTCGGCGAGCCGGGACTCGCGCGACAGGAGCGCTTCGCCACCGCCGCGGCGCGCCGCAAGCCGGCGAGCGTCGCGGCGCTCGACGCCAGGCTCGCGGTGTGGTGCCGCGCACGGCGCCGCGCGCAGGTGGAGGCCGCCGCCCGGAAGGCCGGCGTCTCCGCCGCGCCCGTGATGACGGCGAAGGACCACGCCGAGAGCCAGCACCTCCGCGCGCGGCGCTCGGTGTGGGAGTACGAGGATCCGGTGTACGGGACCATGGTCGAGTACGGACCCGCGCCCAAGCTGTCCGCCACGCCGCCGCGGATCAAGTGGGCGGGCAAGCCCGTGGGCTTCCACAACGAGCTGGTGCTCAAGCGCATCCTGGGTCTCGACGAGGCGCGCATCAGGGAGCTGGAGGCCGCCGGGGCCATCGGGCGCTGGGCCGAGGGCCGCCGCGGAGCCGGGCCGCCAGAGGGGTGGAAGGGCGAGGGGAGGGTCGTGTGACGGGCGGGGGCGGCGCGCCGAGGGCAGCGCGGGTGGGGGAGCGCCGGGGCCATGTCGAGGCCCCTGCGGATGGCAGGTGGGAGGAGTGGATCCGGGCGGCCGAGGATCCGAGCCGCGTCGCCGACAAGCCGGAGGCGCTGGACGATCTCATGGTCCTCGACCTCTCCCACGGCCATTACGGAGCGCTGCTCACGGCCACCTATCTCGCCGAGCTGGGGGCCGAGGTCATCAAGGTCGAGCCGCCAGGAGGCGATCCCGCCCGGAGCTGGGGGCCCCCTGATGCCTCCGCCGGCGGCGATGGGCTGGCCTTCGTGGCCGAGGCGCGGAACCGCTATCACGTCACGCTCGACCTCACCAAGCGCGCCGGGCGCCGACTCCTCAAGGGGCTCGCCGCGCGCGCCGATGTGCTCGTCGAGGGGTTCGCGCCGGGGCACCTCGACGGCCTCGGCCTCGGCTATCGCCAGCTCTTGGCGCTGAACCCGCGGCTCGTCTACGTGGCGTGCTCCGCCTACGGCCAGTTCGGTCCCCTGGCGAAGCACCAGCCGACAGAGCACGACCTCACCGACCAGGCGCTGTCGGGGCTCCTGCACCTCACGGGTGATCCGGAGGCTACGCCCGTGAAGGTTGGGTCGTGGATCAGCGCCTATGGCCAGGCGGCCTGGGGAGCGCTGGGCGTGCTCGCGGCGCTGCACTGGCGCCAGCGCTCCGGTCGCGGCCAGATGATAGACGTCTCGGGGGCCGAGGCGCTCATGCGCTATCTGGAGTACTCGCTGCTGCTCTATCACGCCAGCGGGGCGATCCGCGGCCGGACGGGGCTCTACGAGCTCGCGGTGTTCCCGTACACCTTCGTCCCCGTGAAGGACGGCTGGGCCTTCGTCGCCGGCTACACGGACCCGAACTTCCGCGCCCTGTGCCGCGTCATGGGCCGGCCCGAGCTGGCCGACGACCCGCGCTTCAGCACCACCATCCTGCGCACGACGATGGAGAACGAGATCGCGCTCCGGGAGGAGATCAGCCGGTGGTCGGTCGACTACACCTCGGCGGAGATCCTCGAGAAGGTCCTGGCCGATCCCGGACCGGGCGTCATCGTGTTCGGCCCCATGAACCCGCCCACCCGTACCCTGACCGAGCCGCACTGGTGGGAGCGGGGCTGCCTCCGGCGCCTCTCCGATCCCGTTTACGGCGAGCTGCTGCTCCAGATGCCCGCCTGGCGGATGACGCGGACGCCACCCCGGCTCAAATGGGCCTGCCGGCCCGTCGGGTACCACAATGGCCTGATCCTGCAGAAGTACTTCGGGATCGGGCCGACCGGCGCAGCCCGACTGGCGGCAGAGGGGGTCCTGTGAGGGGGCCCCTGGAGGGGCCCGCAAGACTGTTGCCGCACAGCGTCATGCTGCAGTAAGATGCCCATGGTGCCCCGCCGGCGGCAGCCGAGGCCGGGCCCAAGGGGGAGGCATGAAGGACGAGCTGTTCACCATGGCGGGCGAGCGCCCGGGGCTCTCGTCGGAGGCCCGGGCCGGCTGGCAGCAGGAGGTGGAGCGGAGCCTCCTCCGCATGAAGCACTTCGCGGAGATGGTCGCGAACCCGCGGGAGCCCGAGGTCGGCCCCACGCCGCGCCAGGAGATCTACCGGACGAACAAGTCGCGCCTCTACCGGTACCAGTCACCCCGCACCCGGCGGACGCCGCTGCTCTTCGTGCCCAACCTCGGCATCAGCCGCCCGTACATCTTCGACCTCATGCCCCAGGGCTCCTTCGTGGAGCACATGACCCAGCAGGGCTTCGACTTCTACCTGGTGGACTGGGGCGTGTTCGGCGAGGAGGACAACGGGCTCACCGTCGAGGACGCGGTGACGAAGATCCTCCCGCGGCTGGCGCGGAAGGCGCTCCTCTCCTCCGGCGCCTCCGAGATGTCGGTGCTCGGCTACTGCATGGGGGCGCCGCTGTCAGCGTGCTTCGTCGCGACCCATCCGGAGTTTCCGGTGAAGAACTTCATCGACATGGCCGGCCCCATCGATTTCGCCCACGTCGGGCTCTTCGGGCTGTGGCTGGACCGGCGCTTCTTCGACGTGGACAAGTACGTGGACACGCTGGGGAGCATCCCCCCGGACATGGTCAAGGCGGGCTTCAAGCTGCTCAAGCCCACCATGGATCTCACCACGGGACTCAACCTCTGGTGGAACCTCTGGAACCCGGAGTACGTGGCGGGGGTCAACGCGCTCCACAAGTGGGCCAACGAGTACGTCGCCTTCCCGGGCGAGTTCTTCCGCCAGTGGGTGCGGGATTTCTACCAGGAGAACCGCCTCGTCAAGGGCGAGCTCGTCATGGGCGGCAGGCCGGTGGACCTCACGCGCATCACCTGTCCTGTCCTTGCGGTGGGGGCCCGGGAGGACAACATCGCGCCCCCCGGCTGCGTCAAGCCGCTCATCGCGGCCGTGGGGAGCGCCGACCGCGCGTACGTGGAGCTGCCCGGCGGGCACATCTCGCTCATCGCCGGGCGCGGCGCCTCGGTGCATTGCTGGCCCAAGGTCGCCTCGTGGCTGGCGGCGCGGTCGTGAGGCTCTGGGGTGAGCGCCGGGGAGGGGAGTGACGATGCCGGACATTGGCGGGCAGCAGCTCTTCGATCTCTGGAAGAAGCAGCTGGAGGAAGGCACACAGCAGTGGCTCAAGATGCTGGGCGCCCCCCAGGCCCAGCCACCCGACCCGCAGGCCTTCTGGCGTCCCTTCATGGACCAGGGCATGGCGGCGTGGGCCAAGGTCATGACCCAGGGCCCGGCCTCCCCGGACCTCATGGGTCAGTGGAAGCAGTTCCTGGATCAGTGGGTCGCCGCCTGGTCGAAGGCGCTCGAGCAGGCCATGGGGACCGAAGCCTTCGCGAAGGCGCTCGGCACGCAGCTGGAGGGTGTCCTCAACGCCGCGGGCCCCGCGAAGAAGGCCGCCGAGCAGCACATCGAAGCAGCGCTCGGGGGGCTCGGGATTCCCTCCCGGAGTCAGGTCACGGGCATCGCCCGGCAGGTGGTCCAGCTCGAGGAGAAGCTGGAGGGCGTGGAGGACCGCCTGGAGACCGTTCTCCAGCGGCTCGACGGGATCGCCGCCGCCCTCAAACGGGAGCCCGCATGATCGGCCTGACCATCGACGGCATCCAGGTCGGCGACGTGGCCGAGATCACCCGACTGGCCGCTGATGCAGACATCGCGGAGTTCGTGGATGCCGTCGGGGATCACAACCCCATCCACGCCGACCGGGAGTACGCCGCGACGACGATCTTCAAGGAGCGCATCGCCCCCGGCATCTGGACCGCCGGGCTCATCTCGGCCGTGATCGGGACGCGGCTGCCCGGCCCCGGCGCCATCTACCTCTCGCAGGATCTCACGTTCCTCAAGCCGGTGATGTTCGGCGACACGATCACGGCCCGCGCCGAGGTCCTGGAGGTCATCAGGGAGAAGAACCGCCTGCGCCTGCGCACCGTCTGCACGAACCAGCGCGGCGAGGCGGTGCTGTCCGGCGAGGCCCTCGTCATGCCCTCGACGGTCCCGGTGGTCTACGAGAAGGCGTCGGGGGGCGCCGCGTGGATGGTCTTCTGGGCGCTCTCGCCCCTGATCTGGGCGGCGCAGGGTCTCGCGCTGTGGGGTGTCCTCATATCCGCTCGCCTCGCCGTGAGGCACGGCTGCGGCTCGCCGGGGCTCGCTCCGCTCGCGGGATCTTCCATATCCGCTCGCCTCGCCGTGAGGCACGGCTGCGGCTCGCCAGGCTCGATCACATGAACAGGCCGCCGTTGATGGAGAGCTCGGCCCCCGTGATGTAGTCGCCGTCGGCCGAGCACAGGTACACGCAGGCCCGGGCGACTTCCTCGGACTTCCCGAAGCGCTTCATGGGGATCTGCTCCAGCAGCCGCTGCTTCACCTTCTCCGGGATGGCGTCGACCATGTCCGTCTCGGTGAAGCCCGGCGCCACGGCGTTCACGGTGATGTTCTTCGCGGCCAGCTCCTTCGCCAGCGACTTGGTGAAGGCGGCGACGCCCGCCTTGGACGCGGCGTAGTTGGCCTGGCCGAAGTTGCCGATCTGGCCGATCACGGACGTGATGTTCACCACCCGCCCGTACTTCTGCTTCAGCATCTGGTCGATGAAGACCTTGGTGCAGTTGAAGACGCCGCCCAGGTTGATATCGACGACCCTCTTCCACGACGCGTGGTCCATCTTGGTGAAGGTCTTGTCCGAGGTGATGCCGGCGTTGTTGACGAGGATGTCGAGGTGGCCGAACTCCCGGATCACGTCCTGTGCCATGCGGTAGGTGTCCGGGTAGTCGGCCACGTCGGCCTGGGCGAGCATGGCCCGCCGCCCCATCTTCTGGATCTGCTCGACCACCTGCTTCGCCGACTCCTCGCTCGAGACGAAGTTCACGGCCACGTCGGCGCCTTCTTCGGCAAGGGCCAGGGCGATGGCCCGGCCGATGCCGCGGGATGCTCCGGTCACGAGGGCAGTCCGTGCCTTGAGCTGCATGGCGGGTCCTCCTGCTCCTGCTCGGGCTTGAGGAAGGGGCCGGGTCGCGGGCACAGTATAGCAGGAGCCGGCGTGCCGGCGGGGGCCGGCTTGTCGCCCCTGACGCGCGGTGTTAGACTCCGGCCATGGCGTACGTGGTCAAGCGGTACTCCAACCGCAAGCTCTACGACACGCAGGAGAGCCGCTACGTCACCCTGGAGGAGCTGGAGGAGATGATCCGCGCGGGCAAGGAGATCTCCGTCGTGGACGTGTCCACCGGCGAGGACCTCACCTCCGTCACGCTCGCGCAGATCATCCTGGAGAACGAGCGGAGCCACCGGGCGGCGTTGCCCACGGCCTTCCTGCACCAGCTCATCAAGCACGGCGAGGCCTGGCAGGACTTCGTGCAGAAATCGCTCAGGGGGAGCCTCGAGTCCATCATGACGAGCCAGCGGGAAGCCGACCGGGTCTTCCGGGAGTGGGCCGCCCGGGCGGGGTGGCTGCCGGCCCAGCCGTCGGGGAGCCCCACGGAGAAGAAGGCCGCTCCGCCCGCGGAGCCGGCGGCGGAGGCCGATACGTTGAAGAGCGAGGTGACGGCCCTGCGGGAACAGCTCCGGGCGCTGGAAGAGCGTCTGGAACGGAGGCGGGAGAAGTGACGGCGCGGGAGGCGGAGGGCCAGATCCGACCCCCCGCCATCCCCGGGGTGGTGTCTCAGGCGATCGGGGCGTAGGTGGTCTTCACCTTCCCCGCGAGCTGGGTGAAGGTGGCCTGGATCTCCTTGCCGGTCTGCTCGGCGCTCACCTGCAGGCGCTCCGCCGAGCGGGTGATGGCCTGGGCATTGGCCTCCAGCAGCTGGAAGGCCTTCTGCGCGCCCTCGACGGACTCGAGCACGCTCTTCTGACAGAAGCCCAGGGGGTCCCTGGAGGCCTCCTGCAGCTCGGACTGGCGGCGCAGGAGGTAGGACTGGTTGTGCTTGACTGCCTCGACGGCCGAGGCCTGAAGCTCGCCATAGAGGCGGGCGCCCTCCTTCGCCGTGCTGGCTGACAGGTCGACCAGTTCACGGAGGATCTTCTGGTTGGCGTCCGCGCAGAGGGACAACGCCTCCACGGCCTTGCTGCCGATCCGGGTGAAGAGCTCGTTCGCGTGCGTCGGGTCTAGCATGCCTCTTTCCTCCTTCGTCATACGGGACAGCGAATCGGGGGTTCCGGCCACGCCTAGGATCATAACGCGGAGCGTTATCAGAGTCAAGCTGTCTACTGCGGCGCGTTATATGAATCGCAACATTCTGATAATGCTGGCCCTATGTAGTCTGCAGACCGCGTGTGCCGCGACACAGCATCGCGCCCCACCGCGGGCGCCGAGCGAGGGAGACAAGGCCGCCATCGCGCAGGTGCTCGGCCCGTTGCTCAGGGTCGCCGGGATCTGGCGCTCTCCTCGGGACGGTTGCGGCGTGGGGCTGGGCATACTGCCTGTGAGCGCCATCAACCTGGGCGTGGCTCCGCACCCGACGTGCAAGTTCAGCTTGCTGGTCACCGAGGGGGCGCTGGCGACGCTGCCGCGAGAAGAGCTGCAGGCGGCGCTCGCCCACGAGATCGGCCATGTGGAGCTCGGCCACTTCGCCGCCCGCAAGGCGCGCCGGGTGGCGGAGCGTGAGACGAAGCAGAAGATCGACGACACGGGGTCCACCGGGGGCGCCGTGGCCACGGCCATCCCCATCATCGGGCCGCTCGTGGTGCTGGGAATCATGGGGATGCAGGTGGCGGCCGAGACCTCAGCCGAGGGCAGGTACCGCGGCTATGACCGGGAGGAAGAGCTCGCGGCCGACCGCTTCGCCCTCGACCTCCTGAGCCGCCTGCCGGAGCCCGGCCGCTGCCGGGCCCTGCTCGCCCTCCTCGCCAGGCTCGAGCGTGAGCGCAAGGCCTCGCCGTGGAGCGATTGGCTCAGCACCCACCCGAGCCCCGGGGCCCGCCTGGAGACGGCGAGGGGAGCCTGCGCATGACGTGGCTCCGTGCGCTGTTGCTGCTCGCGCTGGTGGCCACCGCCGGCCCTGCTGCGGCCCAGCCGGTGTCGCTCTCGGCGCTGGCGGGGAACCCAGTTCGCTACGACCACCGTACCGTGACGGTGACAGGCACGGTGGGGCTGGTCGAGGGCGCCGGCGGCGCGTGGAGCTTCACGCTGATCGACGGCGGGGTCTCCATTCGGGTCCTGGCGACGGGGGGACGGCCCCCGAGGACCGGCGACCGCGTCGAGGTCGAGGGGCTCTTCAAGCTGGCCGGTCGCGAAATCGATGCCCTTCGGGTGACCCCCCGCTGATGAGTTGGCCGGATTCCTCTTGCCGTCAGGCGCCGACGCCCGGGGGGCGGGCCCCCGGGGCGCACCCTGGATGGCTCGCCATGGATTGCCCCCCCGGTGCCCGACCTCCGGGCCCCGGCGTGCGCCAGCTCCGGGACACCGACCCGAGCTCGTTGCCATGAACCTGGCCCGGCTCGGCGAGGAGAACCTCGACAAGTATGGCGAGTACGTCTCCCTCGCCTTCGAGGGGCGCCAGATCACCAACGCCGAGCAGAGCCGAGGGGCGTGCCGGGTGGCTCACGCGCTCCGGCGGCTCGGTATCGAGGCCGGCGACCGCGTGGTGGTCATGCTGCCGAACTGCCCGGAGGTCAACCAGAGCTACGGTGGCATCCTCAGGCTCGGCGCGGTGATCGTTCCCGTGATCTTCCTCCTGGGGGCCGAGGAGGTCGGCCACATCCTGGCCCACTCGGCGGCGAAGCTGGTCATCACCTCGACGGACATGCTCTGGAAGGTCGAGGCCCATCTGGGGGTGCTGCCGACGCTCCGGCACGTGCTCGTCGTGGACGGTGGCGGGACTGGTCGGACCCGCCCCTTCGCGGAGGAGGTCAGCCGCGAGCCCGACACCTTCACCACCGTGGACAGGCGTGACGACGACATCGCCGTCATCCTCTACACCTCCGGGACCACGGGGACACCCAAGGGTGTGGCCCTGTCCCACGGCAATCTCGCCGCAAACGCGCGTTCGGCCGCCGCGCTCCACGAGCTCCCCCGTGAGGAGTGGGCGGTGGCCGTGCTGCCGCTCTCGCACTCCTATGGCCTCACGGTGATGAACGCCGGGCATCTCCTGGGGACGCGCGGCGTGCTGCTGCGCTGGTTCAACCCCGAGGAGGTGCTGCGGACCATTCAGGAGTTCAGGGCCGTCTCCATGTCGGGCGTGCCAACCATGTTCGTCTACCTCCTGAACTGTCCCGAGGCCGGGCAGTACGACACCTCTTCCATGCGCGTCTGGGGGTCGGGGGCGGCGCCCCTGCCCGTGGAGATCGTCGAGCCCTTCGAGCGGAAGTTCGGGGGCAGGCTCATGGAGGGGTACGGTCTCACGGAGGCCTCGCCCGTCGTGTCGGCCCACAGGCTCTCGGGCGTGCGGAAGCTGGGCTCGGTGGGGCAGCCCATTCCCGGCGTGCAGGTGTCCATCCGGGACGATGACGACGGCGTCCTGCCCGCCGGGGAGACGGGTGAGGTGTGCGTGATGGGGCCAAACGTGATGCTTGGCTACTACCGGAATCCCGAGGAGACGGCGCGCGCCATCCGCGGCGGGTGGCTGCACACGGGGGACATGGGACGTCTCGACGCCGACGGCTTCCTCTACATCGTCGAGCGGAAGAAGGACCTCATCATCCGCGGCGGCTTCAACATCTACCCACGGGAGGTGGAGGAGGTCCTTTACGCCTTCCCGCGCACGGCCGAGGCCGCCGTGGTCGGGATGCGTGATGCGCTCATGGGCGAGGACGTCCTCGCCTTCGTGGTGCTGAGGGCCGGGACGCGCGCCACCGCGGAGGAGGTGATGGCCTTCTGCAAGACGCGGCTCGCGCCCTACAAGTGCCCCAAGCAGGTGCGCTTCGTGCAGTCGCTGCCCAAGAGCCCGGTGGGGAAGATCCTTCGCAAGGAGCTCCGTAGACAGATCTGAGGGAGGACGCCCGATGGCCGAGAAGACGCTCGCGACGATGTTCTGGGACCGTGTGGAGCGGAGCGCCAACGGCCCCGCCCAGCAGACCAAGCGGGGCGGGAGGTGGGAGACGCTCACGTGGCGGCAGGCGGGCGAGGCCGCCCGGGAGATTGCCATCGCGCTTCTCGCGCTGGGGCGGAAGCGGGGCGAGGCGGTGGGCATCCTGGCGGCGAGCCGCGCCGAGTGGGTGCAGGCCGACTTCGCCATCTTCTCCGCCGGCTGCGTCACGATCCCCATCTATCCGACCTACCCGCCGGACCTCGTCGAGTACATCGTCAACGACGCCGAGGTCAGGACGCTCATCGTCGAGGACCCGGTGCAGCTCGCCAAGGTGCTCGAGGTGCGGGGGAAGATGGACCGGCTCGAGCAGGTGATCGTCATGCAGGGGTACGAGGGCAAGGAGCCCTCGCCCTTCATCGTCACCTGGGAGGCGCTCCGCCGGCTCGGCCGCGACAACGCGGAACGCCTGAAGGGCGAGCTCGCGACCCGCGTCGCCGAGGCCCGGCCCGACGACGTGGCGACCATCGTCTACACCTCCGGGACGACGGGCCCCCCCAAGGGCGTGGTGCAGACCCACGGCAATCACATGGCGGCGCTCGGCGCGGCGGCGCAGGTGCTCGTGGCCTCCGAGGGCGATGTTCACCTCCTGTTCCTGCCCCTGGCGCACTCCTTCGGTCGGCTGGAGTCGTTCATCGGCCCCTACAAGGGGCTCTGCACGGCCTTCGCCGAGAGCATCGACAAGCTCCGGGACAACCTCCCCGAGGTGAAGCCCCACTTCATCTGCGCCGTGCCGCGCGTCTTCGAGAAGGTGTACGCGGGGGTGCTGGCGAAGGCCGAGGGGGGATCGCCGCTGAAGAAGAAGATCTTCTGGTGGGCCGTCGGGGCCGGCAAGGAGGCCTCCCGACTCAAGCAAGCCAACCTGCCGGTGCCAGGGGCGCTCGCCTTCAAGTGCCGGCTGGCGCACAAGCTCGTCTTCCACAAGATGCACGAGGCCCTCGGCGGCCGGCTCCGCTTCGCCGTCTCGGGCGGCGCGCCACTGTCGCGCGAGATCGCCGAGTTCTTCCACGCGGCGGGCATCCTGATCCTCGAAGGGTACGGGCTCACGGAGACCTGCCCGGCGCTCACCTTCAACCGCTTCGACCACTACAAGTTCGGCTCGGTCGGGCCGGCGCTCCCCGGCGTGGAGATCAAGCTCGCGCCCGACAGCGAGATCCTCGGGCGGGGCTCCAACATCGCGAAGGGCTACTTCAAGCAGCCCGAGGCCACGGCCCAGGTCTTCCTGCCCGACGGCTGGTTCGCCACGGGCGACATCGGCAAGATCGATCCCGAGGGGTATCTCTTCATCACCGACCGCAAGAAGGACCTGATCGTCACTGCGGGAGGCATGAACATCGCCCCGCAGAACATCGAGAATCTGCTCAAGGGCGATCCGTTCATCAGCCAGGTGATGGTGCACGGTGACAGGCGCCCCTATCCGGTGGCCCTCATCACCGTCAATGCGGAGGAGCTGGCCAAGTTCGCCAAGGCGGAGGGCATCCTGAACCTCGATCCCGCGGCGCTGGTCAAGCATCCCAAGGTGGTGGAACGGGTGTCCCGCATCGTGGAGCAGAGGAACACGGAGCTGCAGTCCTACGCCAAGATCAAGAAGTTCGCGATCCTGCCCGGCGACTTCACCGTGGACAATGGCCTGCTCACCCCCACGCTCAAGGTCAAGCGGAAGGTGATCCGGGAGGAGTACCGGGAGGCGCTGGAGGAGCTGTACCGCTGAGCCATGCGGGGGGTGGAGCTGCGGCATCACGTGGCGGGCCGCGGGGGAAGCCCGAGGTGAGGGCGGCGGTGCTGCACGGCCCGCGGGATCTCCGGGTGGAGCCCGTGGCCGCGCCGGCCCCGGCGCCCGGAGAGGCCGTGGTGCGGGTGAGCGCGGTGGGGTTGTGCGGCACGGACTATCGCATCTGGAGCGGCGAGCGGCCGGTGCGCTACCCGCTCGTCATGGGGCACGAGGTCATCGGCGAGGTGGCGGCGGTGGGCGCTGGCGTGACCGCCGTGGCGCCCGGCCAGAAGGTGGCCGTCCAGCCGAACTACTCCTGCGGTGCCTGCCCCCTCTGCCTCGAGGGGAACTGGAACCTCTGCCTGTCGCGCACCGCCGTGGGCATCGACGTCGATGGCGGCTTCGCGGAGGCGGTGCGGCTGCCCGCGCGCGTGTGCTGGCCAGCCCCCGCCGACCTGGCCGATGATCAGCTGCTGCTGGCCGAGCCGCTCGCCGTCGTGGTCCGCGCGGTGCTCCGGGGCGAGGCGGCAGGGGGGGAGACGGCGGCCGTGCTGGGAGTGGGCACGCTCGGTCTGCTGGCCGTCCAGGTGCTGAAGTCCCGCGGCCTTCGCGTGCTCGCCGTGGCGCGGAGCGGGCGACGGCTCTCGCTGGCACGGGCCATGGGCGCCGATGCGGCAGCCACCACCGAGACGGGGCCGCCGGTGCGGGCGGCGCGCGAGCTGTCCGGGCGTGAGGGTGTGGATCTGGTGATCGAGACCGCCGGCACGCCGGAGGCCGTCGAGCAGGCGGTGGAGCTGGCGCGACCCGGCGGGCGCGTGGTGCTCACGGGTCTCCCGCACGAGCCCTCGTCGGTGCACTTCTTCTGGGTGGTGCGTCGCGAGCTGCGCCTGATCGGGTCCATGATCTACCAGGACGAGTTCCCCGAGGCCATCGGACTCCTGGCCTCAGGCGCCGTCCAGACAGGGCGCCTCCTCACCCACCGCTTCCCGCTCGAGGCCATCCAGGAGGCCTTCGCTGCCCACCGATCCCCTGACGCCATCAAGGTCGCGGTGCTCCCCGGGCCGAAGGAGGTTTGACGGCCTCTTCGCGGCGCTCACGACCGTGAGCCAGGGAACGGCCTATCTCCTGACGCTGTCCGCCTACGTGGAGGCGGTGAAGCAGGTGGAGATCTTCTTCGCCATGGGCATCGGGGTGCTGGTCTTCGGCGAGCGCCAGCGAGTCCGGGAGATCGCGCCGGGCGCGCTCGTGATGCTCGCCGGGATGGTCGTGCTTTCCCTGGCCGCCTGACGGCGGCCGCGGCCGGCCGCGCTTGTTGACAGGGGGCGTCCTGAGCCCGTAGCGTAGGTGGCACCGGAGCGGGCGTTCCACCCGCGAGGAGCCCAGATGACAAGAGCTTCCGCTGCGCTGCTGGTGCTCCTCGCCGTCGCCCTCGGCCCGAGCCCGGCGGCTGCCCAGAAGGAGCGCGCCGAGCGCCCCAGCTACGCTGTCGGGGACAAGTGGCTCCGCAGCGACGGCGCCTTCGACCTCATCCGGATCGAGGGTGATGTCTACATATTCGCCTCCGACCGCGGGCGCGAGGTGCATCTCAGCCGGGACCTGGCGCTGACGAAGGTCGTCAGCCGCGGCAGCGTGGACTTCGAGCTCGACCCGGCGCCGAAGATCTCCTGGCCCCTCGAGGTGGGCAAGGAAGGCTACGCCTCGGCGCTGCTGCGCACGGGGCGCAATCCGGTCGGCGCCCAGGTCCGCGTGTTCTGGCGGGTCGAGGCCTACGAGCCAGTCAAGACTCCCGCGGGCACCGTCACGGCGTTCAGGATCTTGATGTCGCTGGCCGGCACCTTCGGGGGGCCCGCGGCCGGCCGGGAGTGGGGGACGATCCACAGCTGGTACGCGCCTGACCCCGGGCAGATCGTCGCGATGAGATCGCCTCCGGGCCCTTTGCCGAGCTTCCGCGTCGTCGCCTTCGACCGTCCGGCCATGCCGGCGCCGCTGGCGGTGGCCCTGGCCGACCCGAAGGACCAGATCAGGGTGGCGGCCGAGGAGGTCGTGGTCTCGGGCAAGGTGACCTCGGGCAAGGGCGTGTCGGCCGTCAGCGTGTCCCTCAACGGCACCGACCTCTCGCGCCAGGAGGAGAAGGGGGCGCCCCCGAAGGAGCTGGCGCTCCGGATCCCCGTCAGGCTCAGGGAGGGCAAGAACGTCCTCGTGGTGACCGCCGTGGAGGCGGGCGGCACGACGAAGCAGGAAGCACGGACCCTCTTCTATGACAGGCCGGGGTTGCCGCCGCCGGCCGCGACGACTCCGGCGCCGCCCGCCGCGGCCGCGCCCATGCCTCCCGTGCCGGGTGCGGTGGTATCGGCGCCGCCCCCGCCCCGGGGCGGCCGGCCGCGTCCCGCGGCTCCCCCCCCCGCCCCCGCGGCGTCCGTTCCCCCGCTCCAGCTCCTCGTCTCCTCCCCGGGCGATCAGGCGCGGGTGGAGCGACAGAGCGTGGCGCTCGCGGCGCTGGCGTCGGGCGGGAAGGGGATCAGCCGGGTGCTGGTCACGCTGAACGGACAGGAGGTGTCGCGCCAGGAGCCGCCCAGCCCCCAGCCCTCGCTGGCAGTGAACCTGGCTCTCACCCTCCGGGAAGGTCCGAACACACTGGTGGTCACGGCCATCGAGCCGGACGGCCAGGCGCATCAGGAGGTGCGCACGGTCCAGTACGACAAGGTGGTCCCGCTCACGGTGGACGTCCGCTACCCGACGGACCAGGGGCGTGTCACGGAGCCGTCCAGCCTCGTGGCGGCCACGGTGGCCTCGAGCCGCGGCGTGGCGAAGGCCAGTGTCCTCCTGAACGGCGTGGAGGTGCACCAGCAGAGCGAGCGGGCGACGCCGAGATCCGTGGCCCTGGCGGTGCCCGTGACTCTCCGCGAGGGGACCAATGTCGTGGTGGTGCGCGCCGCCGAGGCCGACGGCACGGTACGCCAGGAGATCAGGACGATCGTCTACGACAAGCCGAAGGTGGCCGCGGCCGCACCCGCGCCGCCTCCGGCTCCGGCGAAGTCCCTGCCCGATCGCTGGGCGGTCGTGATCGGGGTGGGGCGGTACGACAGCCCCGACGTGACGCCGCTGCAGTACGCGGTTCCGGACGCCGAGGCGCTCTACCAGGTGCTGATCGGGCCGGGCGGGTTCAAGAAGGAGCACGTGCTGCTCCTCACCGACAACACGGAGCGCAAGCCCACGCTCAGGAACATCAAGTGGGCGCTCGGCACCTTCCTGACGCGCTCGGCGAAGAAGGACGACACCGTGATGATCTTCTTCGCGGGGCACGGGGCGCCGGAGGTCGACCCGCGAGGCCTCGAGCGCGACGGGCTGGCGAAGTACCTGGCCCCGTCGGATGTGGAGCCGGACGACCTCTACTCCACGGCCCTGCCCATGGACGAGATGCAGACCGTGTTCCAGCGCATCGAGGCGGAGCGGATGGTGGTGTTCCTGGACGCCTGTTACAGTGGGGCCGCGGGCGGGCGCACCTTCGCCTCGAAGAAGACGCGCGCCACCCACGTGGACGACCTCTTCCTGGAGCGGCTGACACGCTCCAGGGGACGGGCCATCGTCACCGCCTCGCGCCCCACCGAGGTGTCGCTGGAGGTGCCGGAGCTGGGGCACGGGCTCTTCACGTACTACCTGGTCCGGGGGCTCCAGGGGGCGGCCGACTTCAACCGGGACGGCATCGTCTCCTTGCAGGAGATCTATGAGTATGTGGAGCAGCAGGTGAGCCAGAAGTCGCGGGCCCTGGGAGGCAACCAGCACCCGGTGATGAAGGGCGAGATGGAGGGCGCGCTGCCCCTGGTGAAGGTCGGCGGGCGATGAGCCGGGCGCGCCAGGTGTCGCTTCTCGCGCTTCTGACCGTGGGCCTGCTGGCGTCGCCGTCTTCTGCCCCCGCCCAGAAGCCGCGCGCCGAGCGCCCGACCTATGCGCTCGGCGAGAAGTGGGTCCGCAGCGACGGCCTCTTCGAGCTCGTCCGGATCGACCGCGATCTCTACATCTTCGCCCAGGGCCCCACCCGCCAGGTGCATCTCACTCGTGATCTCGGAATCGCGCACCTGGAGAACGGCCCGTACTACCTCACCATCGATCCCCCCTTCAACCTGCGCTGGCCGCTGGAGGTGGGGAAGTTCGGCATCAGCGACGTCCGGTGGAGGTGGGATGCGAATCCGTCGGGGTTGCCGGCGAAGCTGACCTGGAGCGTCGAGGCCGTCGAGGAGGTCCAGGTCCGCGCGGGACGGTTCCAGGCCTTCCGGATCCAGCTCCAGGTCGAGTACTCGGCGAGCACGACCCACTACCATCAACTCTGGTACGCTCCCGATGTCCGCCAGTTCGTCAAGTCGGAGTGGATGGTCAGTGCGCCGGCGGCCCGCTTCGAGGTCGTCTCCGTCGAGCAGCCGCAGCCTCCCCTGGCCGTTGTGCTCGCTCGCCCCGTCGACGGCGCCGTCGTCGCCGCGCCCGACCTCGTGGTCACGGGCGCGGTGCGGGGCGGGGCCGGCGGCGGCGAGGTACGCGCCACGGTGAACGGCACCGAGGTGCCGGTGGTGACGAGGCCGGGCCCCGAGGGTGCCGATCTGGCGCTCAGCGCTGCTGTCCGGTTGAAGGAGGGGCGGAACGTGATCCTGATCACCGCCACCGACCGGCGGGGCGCCGTTCAGCAGCAGGCGCGCACCGTCGTCTTCGAGCGTTCCCCGCCCGTCGGTGAGCGGCCGACGGCGCCGCGACCGCCGGCTGTGGTGGGGCCGAAGGCTCCACCCGCAGGGTTGACGGTCGCGCTCTCGTCCCCCGAGCACCGGTCGACCACCGCCCAGGAAGCCGTCACGCTGGCCGGCATGGCATCCAGCGGCCATGGGGTGACCAGCGTCGTCGTGACCCTCAACGGCACCGAGGTCTCGCGGCTCCAGCAGCCCGGTGCCCCACGGGCGGTCCCGGTCAACCTCCCCCTGCGGCTCCGTCAGGGCACCAACACGCTGGTCGTGACGGCTTCGGACGCCGGCGGCGGCGTCCACCAGGAAGTGCGCACGATCGAGTACGAGCCGCGGATCCCGCTGACGATCACCTTCCGCTATCCGGAGGATCGGGCACGAGTGGGAGAGGAGTCGAGCATCGTGGCGGCCGTGGTGACGTCGAGCAAGGGCGTGGCCAGGGCCACGGTGAGCGTCAACGGCGTCGAGGTCCATCAGCAGACCGAGCGCACACCGGCACGGGCCGTGGTCGTCTCCGCGCCGGTGACCCTCCGCGACGGCGCCAATGCGATCGTCGTCAGCGGTATCGAGGCGGACGGGACCGTGACGCAGGAGGTGCGGACGGTCTTCCTCGATCGCCCCAGGCCCGCCGGGGAGGCGGTACCCGTGCCGGGGACGCCCGCCCCGCCCGCGGAACGCTGGGCGGTGGTGATCGGGATCGGCCGGTACGAGAGCCAGGGCATCCCACGGCTGAGCTACACCCTGTCCGACGCCGAGGCGATGTACCAGACGCTCCTCGCCGCGGCCGGCTTCAAGAAGGAGCATGTGCTCGTGCTGACGGACCGGACGGAGCGCAAGCCGACGCTCAGGAACATCAAGTGGGCGCTGGGGACATTCCTGGCCCGATCGGCGAAGAGACAGGACACGGTCGTGATCTACTTCGCGGGCCACGGGGCCCCCGAGGTGGACCAGCGCGGGGTGGAGCGGGACGGGCTGGCGAAGTACCTGATCCCGGCGGATGCGGACCCGGACGATCTCTTCTCGACCGCGCTGGCCATGGACGATATCCAGACGATCTTCGGCCGGATCGAGGCGGAGCGCGTGGTGGTGTTCCTGGACGCCTGCTACAGCGGGGCGGCGGGCGGGCGGACCTTCTCGTCGAGGAAGACGCGGGCGGGGCACGTGGACGATCTCTTCCTGGAACGGCTCACGCGCTCGAAGGGGCGAGCGATCATCACGGCGTCACGCCCGACGGAGGTGTCCATCGAGCTGCCAGAGCTGGGGCATGGTCTCTTCACCTACTACCTCGTCTTGGGGCTCACGGGTGCCGCCGATCTCAACCGGGACGGGATCGTGTCGCTGCAGGAGCTGTACGAGTACCTGGAGCAGCAGGTCACGCAGAAGTCGCGGGCGGTGGGAGGCAACCAGCACCCGGTGATGAAGGGGGAGATGGAGGGCTCGCTGCCGCTCGTCAAGGTACGGGGGCGCTAGAGCTCCCGCCGCGTACCGTGGGTGGCGCGCACCACGGTCTTGATCCCGCCGCGCACGCTGAAGTCCCCGACCACCTCGATCCAGCGCGGGGCGGCGACGGCCACGAAGTCGTCGAGGATCCGGTTGGTCACGTCCTCGTGGAAGGCCCCCTCGTTCCGGTACGACCAGATGTACAGCTTGAGGGACTTGAGCTCCACGAGGTGCCGGTCGGGGATGTAGCGGATCCGGATGGTCGCGAAGTCCGGCTGGCCCGTCCTCGGGCAGAGACAGGTGAACTCGGGGATGTCGACGGCCACCTCATAGTCGCGCTCCGCATGGGGGTTCGGCACCACCTCCAGCGCTTTCGACGGCTGGCTCGGCATGGCTCGACGCTACCGCGGGGTCCTGCGCGGCGTCAAGGACGCTGCGTGCCGGCTCCTCCGCTTGCGCGCCAGATCGCCTCGCGGACCCGGTCGGCGGCCGGCCGGGGAATGTGCTCGAGCAGGATCGTCCGCGTGCCCCGGCGCTCCGCGACGAAGGCGCGCGCGCCCTCGCGCCACGACACGAGACTGCCACCGCCGCGCGCGGCCCGGCCGGCCAGGGCCGGGTGGCGGCCCTCCACGACTCGCGCCAGGGCCGCCCGCAGTGCCTCCGCCGCTCCCTTGCTCTCCATGGCTACGACCCAGGCCACGAGGAAGCGGCCGCTGCCGTCTTCCCACACCCGGTAGCGATCGCCCCGCCAGCCCGCCGCCGCGCGGCTCCCCTCCTGGGGGCCGACGTGCAGACCGAGGACGGCACCGAGGCCGAACTCGCCCAGCTCGTCCTCGGTGACCAGACGCGCGTCCGGCAGGAGCGCGGTGAGATCGGGAAGCTGCACGGGGACGGGGTCCTCGCGCCGGGTCAGGCGCTTCTCGGGATGCAGGATCTGGGCGGTGGAGCGCGGAGGATCGCGATAGAGACGCCCGATCGCCTGCCAGGGATGCTGCTTCCTGAACCGGTGAATGAACTCGAGCCCCTCCACGTAGGCGAACAGGAGCAGGTCCCGGAGGAAGGCCGGTGCGCTCTGGATCACGGGGCCCCTGGAGCCGGCGGCAATGAGCCCGCGGACTGCGCTCATGTCGGGAAGGGAGGCGAAGTCCGAGCCCTGGGCGCGGAGGACGAGATCGAGCATGACGCCCACGGCCTCCCCCTCGACGAGCGCCTGCAAGGCCAGGAGGCGATCTCCCTGGCCCGGCACGGGGGCGAGGAAGCGGTCCAGCGAGATCTCGCGGTCCTGGAGGGCGTGAACCAGCTCGTGCAGGAGCGCCACCTGCTGCTGCGCGGGAGCGAGCCAGTCGCCGAGCACCATGACCTTCGCGCGCGGGTCGTAGTAGGCCGACACCTGCTCCTCCATGAGGTCGAGGAAGAGTCGGCGCAGGTCGTAGTCCGCCGGGATGAGCCCCCAGGCCACCAGGGCCTTGCGCTCCGCCTCCAGGCGGAGCGGCGCGTAGCGTCGGTCCAGCTCCTCCTCGATGAAGCGCCGGCTCTCCTCGCGGGAGCGGATGACGACGGGCGGCGGCGGCCCCGGGTTGGGCATGCCCCTGAGCGCGGCGACCTGGCCGTAGAGCGAGGCAGCCAGCGCCTCGAGCGAGGTGGCGGGTAGGCCGGGTTGCGCCCACGCGGGCGCCAGGGGAGCCAGCGTCGCCGAGAGGGCGAGCGCCAGCACGGCCAGCAGGGGAGGCCGGCGACAGAACGGCGTCACGCGATCATCTCCGGGTGGCCAGGCCGATTCCCGCCGCATTGTCAGGTCCAACATGCCTGGCGGCATGTTGGCCGTGGGCGAGAGGGTCGCGGCCACCGGCGGGGCGTCACGCGGTCATCTCCGCGTGGCCAGGCCGATCCCCGCCGCATCGCCATGTCC
Source organism: Candidatus Rokuibacteriota bacterium (assembly GCA_016188005.1). NCBI lineage: Bacteria > Candidatus Rokuibacteriota > Candidatus Rokuibacteriota bacterium. The sequence goes on from JACPIQ010000121.1 coordinate 105,658, forward strand.
AACATGCCTGGCGGCATGTTGGCCGTGGGCGAGAGGGTTGCGGCCACCGGCGGGGCGTCACGCGATCATCTCCGGGTGGCCAGGCCGATTCCCGCCGCTACCATGAGAGAGGAGAGGAGGAGGGTGGGGGTGAGGGGGTCGCCCGCGATAGCGGCGGAGAGCAACACGCCCCAGATCGGGGAAGTGAGGGCGCAGGCGGCCAGCGCGCTCGGGCGGTAGACCTCGAGCTGCCAGGTGTTGACGACGAAGTTGAAGCCGGCCACGATCACCCCCTGGTAGAAGAGCGAGGCAGCCAGCGAGACGGTGTAGTGCGTGGGGAAGGCCGCCTCCCACCAGTGGCTTGCCAGGAAGAAGCAGGCGCTCCCGATGGCCGACTGGCCGAGGAGGAGCTTGACCGGGTCGAACCGTTGCACGGCGCGCGCCATGTACACGGTGCGCTCGCCGAGCAGGAGCGCGCTGGCTGCGACCACGAGGTCACCGAGCAGCGTGCCGCTCTGGAAGGAGAAGTCGCGGGTGAAAAGGAGCACGATTCCCCCGTAGGCCATGGCGACGCCGCCGAGCTTGGCCGGCGTCATGCGGTCCCCCGGGATGAAGAAGTGGGCCAGCACCACCGTGTGGATCGCGTAGGAGTTCAAGAGGACGGAGGCGTGTGCGGCCGTCGTCAGGTTGATCCCGATGTTCATGAGCCCGATCTGGACGGTGAAGAGGAGCCCCAGCGACCCAAGCACGCTCCACTCTCCGCGCTTCACGGTCAGCACGCCCTGCCGGCGGGTGTACCGCGCGTAGGCGAGGATGCAGAGCCCGCCCAGGACGAAGCGCATCCACGCGAGCCGGAGCGGAGGGGCTCCGGCGAGCCCGATCTTCACGGCCACCGGGTTGCCGCCCCAGAGGGCGGCCAGGAGGAGTGCGACGAGGGCGCCCCTCGCATCGAGCGGTCGGAGATGGGCCACGGGAGCGCGGCTAGGGGCGTGTGGGCGTCACGGCCATGGCGGCTGCCATGGTAGCATGAGGGCCTCATGAAGATCGGCCTCATCGGGCTTCCCCGGAGCGGCAAGACCTCGCTCTTCAACCTGCTCACGGGGCTGCACGCGCCAACGTCCGCCTTCGGCGCCTCGCGCGGGGAGCTGCACGTCGGCGTGGCCCGGGTGCCGGACGTGCGGGTGGAGCGTCTCTCGGAGCTCTTCAAGCCGAAGAAGACGACCTTCGCGACGTTCGAGGTGGTGGACCTGGCCGGCATCACGAAGGGGGAGCGGCAGGGGCTCGACGCCAAGGAGTTCAGGAACGCGGACGCCCTGCTGCACGTCGTGCGCGCCTTCCCGGACGCGACGGGAAGCGCGCCCTCGCCGCGCTCGGACATCATCGACCTCGAGACAGAGCTGCTCCTGGCCGACCTCGAGGTGATCGAGCGGCGGCTCGAGCGGCTCGAGGCCGCGATCAAGAAGAAGCGGACCGACGCAGACGTGAAGGAGCAGGCGATCCTGCTCAGGCTCAAGCCGGCGCTGGAGGCCGAGACGCCGATCCGCGCGCTGGAGCTCTTGGAGGACGAGGCCAGGGCGATTCGCGGCTTCACCTTCCTGTCGCAGAAGCCCATCCTCCACTGTCTGAACCTGACCGAGAAGGAGATCGGCCGCGGGGCGACGCTCGTCCCGAGCTTCGGGCTGGAGGATCTCGCCCACCGTCCCCACACGCGCGTCGGCTGGGTCTCGGCGGTCATCGAGGCCGAGGTGGCGCAGCTCGCCGGCGAGGAGCAGGCGGCGTTCCTGGCGGACCTGGGGCTCGCGGTGCCGGCGATCAAGCGCGTGCTCACCGACTGCTACGCGTTGCTGGGCCTCATCTCCTTCTTCACAGTCGGGGAAGACGAGGTGCGCGCCTGGTCGGTGCCTCGGGGGACGCGGGCGCAAGAGGCCGCCGGGGTCATCCACTCGGACATCGCCCGCGGCTTCATCCGCGCCGAGGTGGTGGGCTACGACGAGCTGGTCGCCGCGGAGGGTTCGATGGCGCTGGTGCGGGAGCGCGGCCAGTTCAAGCTGGAAGGAAAGGAGTACATGGTCCGCGACGGCGAAGTCTGCCACTTCCGCTTCAACGTCGCCAAGTAGCGCTCACTCCCTGGCGCCCACGAAGCGGAGGAGCTCGGCAATTCCCGCGTGGCCCTTGGTCGTGGCGGCATTGAGGGCGGTGGCACCGGCGCGCGAGCGCAGATTGACGTCGGCGCCGCTGGCCAGCAGGAGCCTGACCGCGTCGGCGTGACCGCCGAAGGCGGCGAGCATCAGGGCGGTCACCCCGGCCGCGTTGATCGCATTCACGTCGGCGCCCTTCCGCAGCAGCCTCTCCACGATCGCCGCGCGCCCTTCCTTGGCCGCTTCCATGAGCGGGGTGCGGCCGTCGTCTGCCTTCAGGTTCGGATCGGCGCCCTTCGCGAGAAGGAGATCCACGATGGCGCCATGGCCCTGCACGGCGGAGCCCGTGAGGGCCGTGGCGCCGCTCTCGGCGCGCGCGTTCGCGTCGGCACCCCGGGCGAGCAGCAGGCGCACGATCTCCGTGTGCCCACCCCACGCGGCGTCGATGAGGGCAGTGCGTCCCTCTTCGGGCTTGGCGCGGCGGGCGTTGACATCGGCCCTGGCGTCGAGGAGCGCGCGCGCCGCCTCCGTGTGGCCCCGCTGCGCGGCGAGCATCAAGGGGGTGGTGCCGATGGGCCCGCGCCCGTTGACGGGCGCTCCCTCGGCGAGGAGGGCCTGGACCGTGGCCGTGTCGCCGTTGAGAGCGGCCGCGGCCAGCGGCTTGCTCGCCGACCCTGCGCAGCCCGAGAGGAGGAGCGCGGCGGCCGCGGCGACGAGCCCTCTCACGCTGCCGTCATCCCACTACTCGTCCACGAGCAGGCGGCCGTCGCGCACCGCTGGGCGCCCCTCCGCCGTCAGGGCGCGGAAGGCCACCCACCGGCCCTCGCCGGTGGCCGTGGCCCCCAGCCCCTCGACGGTGATGACCGAGGGCATCTCCACCATGGCGCCGAAGCGGCAGAGGATGCGACGCACGCCCGCGGCTGGCCCCCGCCGCTCGCGGCGCAGCACCTGCGAGACCGCCAGGGCCAGCGTCGCCGTGCCGTGCAGGATGATGGCCGGGAGCCCGGCGGCTCTCGCCACGGCGCGGTCGGTGTGGATCGGGTTCCAGATGCGCGCGCACTCGGTGTAGACGTGGGCGAGGTTGGCGGCGATGGGCACGGTGGCCGTCCAGGCGGGCGATCGCGCGGCGGCCAGAGCCGGCGGCGGGTCTGGCAGAGCTGCTGCCGGCGCGCCCGGGCAGCCCACGCCGAGGTAGAGCGAGCCGTAGTCCGTGGTGGTGACCGGCTGGCCCTCGGCATCGACTGTCTCGAAGCGGGTGACCACGTAGGCGCCGGGGCGGCGCGATTCCAGCCGGGCGACGTGCGCCTGCGTGCTCAGCCGGTCTCCGGCACGGACGGGGCGATGGATCCGCAGGTCATGGGTGGCATGCACGCCCCGCACCGCGATCTCCTCCGGCAGCGCGGCCACGGCCCGCACCTCCACCGCCAGGGGCCACTCGTAGCAGACGGGGAAGAGCGGGTGGGCGACGATGCCGTCGGGGCGGAGCGTGTCGAGATACTCGGGGCCGATGTCGCCGAGCGCGGCGGCGTAGGCCATGAGCCAGCGCGCGTCGATGGCGTGGGTGCGCGGCCCGGCGGCCGCGCCCGCGAGGCCTGCGGGCAGCTCGAGAGCGGGAGGCGTCATGGCCGGGGGAAGTTCATGCAGTCGACGAACACGTCCTGGAAGTCGGGGTGGGCCGCCAGCGAGACGTGCTCGATCCTTCGGGCGATGGTCTCGGCGCGCGCCCGCTCGGTCTCGGACATGAGGGCCAGCTGGGCGCCGAGCGCCGCCGCGTTGCCCACGTACCGGATGCGGGGCTCCGGCATCTGCGGGATGAGCCCGATGCGGAGGGCGCTCCGGATGGAGAGGTAGTTGCCGAAGCCGCCGGCCAGCATCAGCTCGCTCACCTGATCGGGGGCGATGCCGGCGATGCGCTGCAGCATGGCCGCGCCCGAGGCGATGGCGCCCTTGCAGAGCTGGACCTGGCGGACGTCGTCCTGGGTGAGGAGGATCTCGCGGGCGGCGCCGCCCTCGCCAGCGCGCGCCAGCGTCACCACCCGCTCCTCTCCCCGTACCGAGACGCGCGCGCGGAGCGGCGCGGGCAGCCGGTCGCGCTCCTCCACGGCGATGAGGCCGCTCCAGTCGAGGATGTCGGCCTCCAGCAGCGCCGCGATGGCGTCGATGACGCCGGAGCCGCAGATCCCCTGGGCGGGGGCGTCCCCGATGGTGTGGAGGCGCAGGTCGCCGTCCTCGAGCCAGACCCGATCGATGGCGCCCAGCGCCCCGCGCATCCCGTGGCGGAGCTGCGCGCCCTCCAGCGCGGGGCCCGCCGGGGCCGAGCAGGCCCAGAGCCGGTCGCGCGAGCCCAGCAGCACCTCGCCGTTGGTGCCGATGTCCACGGCGATGCGCGTCTCGGGTGTCTCGGCGATCCGCGTGGCCAGTGCGACGCCCACCGCGTCGGCCCCCACGAAGCCTGCCACCAGGGGGAGCAGGCAGACGCGCGCCTCGGGGTTGACCTTGAGGAAGAGCTCGCGCGCGGGCAGGACCAGCGGGTGGCGCATCACCGGGGCGTAGGGGGCGAGCCCCACGTGGGAAGGGTCGATGCCGAGGAGGAGGTGGTGCATGCAGGTGTTGCCGACGACCACGATCTTGTAGATCCACTTCGGCAGCACGCCCGAGTCCGCCGCGACCCGCTCGATGTGCTGGTTGAGGAGGCCGACGATCCGCGTCCGGAGCTTGCGCAGGTTGCCCGGGTCGAGCTGCGCGAAGGCGATGCGGGACATGAGATCGGCGCCGAACACCGCCTGGGGGTTGAGGCTCGAGACGGAGCCGAGCTCCTCACCGGACTCGAGCTCCATGAGCGTCGTGACGACGCTGGTGGTCCCGATGTCGATGGCGAGGCCGAACTTGAGGAGCCGGGTGTCGCCCGGCTCCACCGCCAGCACCCGGGAGCCGAAGGTGGTGACCGTGACCTCGCCCTGCTGCTGGCGGAGCGCCCGGGGCAGCGCCTGGAGGAGCGCGGGCGAGACGTCGTCAGGCGTCCGCCCGACCACGAGGAGCAGCTCCTCCAGGTCGGAGGTCTGGTGATGCTCCTCTTTCGGGAGGCGCACCGTCACGACCTCCTTGTGGATCCCGGCGCCAATCTCGACCCGCGCCAGCGCCTCGGCCGGCGACTGTGCGCCGAGGATCTGGAAGCTCCGCTCGTCCAGCGGGGGGGCGACGAGGACTGCCACCGGCTCCATCACGCGGCACTGGCACGAGAGGCGGTAGCCCTCCCGGACGAGGGCGTCGCCGAGCTGCAGCTCGTCCATCACCGTGGGTGGCGGAACCGCCCCCGAGACGAACTTGACCCGGCACGAGGTGCAGCGGCCGCGCCCGCCGCAGGTGGCCGTGATGTCCACGCCCGCCGCCTGCGCGGCGGCGAGGATGGTGGCGCCGTGGGAGACCTGGAGGGTGCGGCGCTCCGGAAGGAGCGTGAGGGCGACGGTGGTCATGCGACGCCCAGGATACCACCGCCCGCGCAGGGGCCGGCCGGCTTGACTTCGCCGGGACTTTGGGGAATATTGCGGGCACCCGAGCCGCCGGCGGGCCGGATCAAGGGAGGGTGGGTGCTCCGGTACATCCTCTATCGCCTCCTGTGGCTGGTTCCGACCCTCCTCGCCATGGCCGTCGTGACCTTCCTGGTGATGCACGCTACGCCGGGAAGCCCGCTCGACCCTGTCGCCGAGGGTGCGAACCCGCTCTCACCGGAGGCGCAGAAGAACCTGGCCCAGGCCTACGGCCTCGACCGGCCGCTCCACGCGCAGTTCGGAATCTTCCTCGCGAAGGCGGTGCAGGGGGATTTCGGGCAGTCCTTCGTGTACAAGACCCGCACCGTCGCCGAGATCATGGCCGAGACCTTCCCCGTGTCGCTCCTCCTGGGGAGCATGGCGCTGGCGCTGGCGGTCGTGGGGGGCGTCACGCTCGGGATCCTGGCGGCCGTGTACCAGAACCGCTCGTGGGACTACGTGTCGGTGAGTGTGGCCGCGGTGGGCGTGAGCATCCCGAACTTCGTGCTGGCCGTCTTCTTCATCGTGCTCTTCTCCTTCGTCATCCCGCTCTTCCCGACCGGCGGGTGGGGCTCGCCGCGCGAGTGGGTGCTCCCGACGGTCACGCTGGCGCTGGCGCCCCTCGGAATCATCGCGCGCTTCACCCGCTCGAGCATGATCGAGGTGATCCGCTCCGACTACGTGCGGACCGCCCGGGCCAAGGGGCTTGCCGAGCGTCCCGTGATCCTCCGCCACGTCCTGAAGAACGCGCTGATTCCGGTGGTGACGCTCCTCGGGCCGATGTTCGCCGCCGTGGGGACGGGCTCCTTCTTCGTGGAGTCCATCTTCCGGGTGCCGGGGATGGGGCGCTTCTTCGTCCTGTCGATGACGGGGCGGGACTACCCGATGATCATGGCAGTGGTCCTCATCTACGGCGGGTTCCTGGCCCTGATGAACCTGGTGGTGGACCTCCTCTATGGCGCGCTCGACCCGCGCATTCGATACTAGTTTCGGAGGGGGGCCCTGCCCCCCTCCGATGCCTCCCCCCGATCGTTGCGCGGGCGAAGCCCGCGCTCGAACGCGGAACGCCTCCCCGCCGCGGACCGGAACGGCGAGCCCGGGCGGGCCGCCCGCACGCCGAAGGGGGGTGCGGCCCTGGATTCGCGGGGCGCCGGGGTCATGACGCTCTCCACGCCTGCGCCCGATAGGAGGCTTCAGGCGCCGGGGCGGCCGGCGCCGGCGGGCGCGCTCGCGTGGCCGCGCGCGAAAAGCCGTGGGTCGAGCCTCTGGCGGGACGCGTGGCGGCGCCTCCTGCGGAACAAGCTGGCGGTGGCCGGCGGCATCACCGTGGTCCTGCTCTGCCTCCTCGCCGTCTTCGCGAACGCGATCGCCCCGCACTCCTACACGAAGCCGAACTTCGGCCGGCTCTACGAGTTCCCGTCCCGCGACTTCCCGCTCGGCACGGATCAGCTGGGGCGCGACGTGCTCTCGCGGATGATCTACGGCGCGCGGGTGTCGATGCTGGTGGGTCTCGGCGCCCAGGTCATCGTGGTGCTCATCGGCGTGCCCATCGGCGCCATCTCCGGCTACCTCGGCGGCCGGACCGACCTCCTGCTCACGCGCTTCGTGGACGTCATGTACGCCTTCCCGCGGCTCCTGTTCGTCATCCTCGTCATGTCCATGCTCGGCGCGGGGCTCATGAACATCTTCATCGCGCTCGGGCTCACGGGCTGGGTCGGGATCGCCCGCCAGACGCGGGCGCAGGTGCTGTCCCTCAAGGAGAAGGAGTTCGTGGAAGGGGCCCGCGCGCTGGGCGCGGGGTTCTGGCGGGTGATGACGCGCCACGTGCTGCCTGGCGCGCTCACCCCCATCGTGGTCTCGATCACCTTCGGCATTCCGGAGGCGATCTTCACCGAGGCGGCGCTGTCCTTCATCGGCGTGGGGATCAACCCCCCGACGCCCTCCTGGGGGCAGATGGTCGGGGAGAACCAGCAGTTCCTCCGCTCCTTCTGGCACCTCTGCGTGTTCCCGTCCATCGCCATCGCGGTCACCATGCTCTCGTTCACGTTCTTCGGCGACGGGGTCCGCGACGCGCTGGACCCCAAGATGCAATAAGTCTCCAGAGGAGGCTACCCATGCACATTCCCGGCGAGCAGCTGGCGCTGTTCCAGAGGCGGCTCGAGGCCATCGGCCTCGGGCGCCGCGACTTTCTCAAGGTGGTTGGGGCCATGGCGGCCTTCGGCGGACTCGGCTTCGCCACCGAGGCCCGCGCGGCCAAGCCGAGCAGGCCGGGTCCCGGCGAGAAGCTCGCCAAGGACCAGACCTTCCGCTACGGCGGCGGGAGCTGGTACCAGAACGACCCGGCGAGCCACGACTTCAACAAGGATCTGTACTGCCAGGGGCACGTCGCGCTCTTCGCGGGCCTCATGGTCTTCAACGCCGATTTCGTGGCGGAGCCCTGGATGGCCATCAAGGTCCAGAGCAACAAGGACGGCTCGATGTGGACCTTCACCGTCCGGAAGGACACGCGGTGGTCGGACAATTCCCCGGTGACCGCCCGCGACTTCGAGTGGTCCTTCAAGCGCCAGCTCAACCCGGCGACGGCGGCCCCGTATGCATCGTTTCTCTACGACATCAAGAACGGCGAGGCCTTCAACAAGAAGCAGGTCACGGACGCTGGCCAGGTGGGCGTCAAGGCCAAGGACGACTGGACGCTCGAGGTGACGCTCGAGGGGCCTCGCGGCTACTTCCCAGTGCTCGCGGCCTATCTCGCGGCACTTCCCGCGCACCGGGGTGCCGTGGAGAAGCACGGGGACAAGTGGACGGAGGCAGCCAACATCGTCACCAACGGCGCCTTCACGCTGGAGTCCTGGGAGCACAACAAGCAGTTCGTGCTCAAGAAGAACCCCTACTACTACGGCGCCAAGAACGTCCATCTCTCCCGGGTGGTCGTCCCGATCATCCCTGTGGCGTCGGGGTCCCTTCCCTACGAGAACAACGAGCTGGACATGACGGCGCTCCAGGCCGGGGACCTGAAGAAGCTCCAGGGCGACCCGCGGTCGTCCAGGGACGTCTTCCGCTACCCGTTCCCCGGCACCTGGTATCTCCTCCCCCAGGTGACGAAGCCCCCCTTCGACAACCTCAAGGTCAGGAAGGCCGTGGCCCATGCCATCGACAGGGAGAACGTCGTGAAGGTGAGCCAGGGGCTGGCCATCCCGGCCTGGTCCATGATCCCGCCGGGTTTCCCCGGCGCTATCGACGACCCGAAGATCAAGGCCATCCAGCGCTACGACAAGAAGGCCGCGCTGGACATGCTCAAGGGCACACCCTTCGAGGGCGGGAAGAACTGGCCGAAGATCACGCTCAGCATGCGCGACGAGGGGCTCGGCTCCAAGCCCCTGGCCGAGGCCGTCCAGGCCGTACTCCTGGACAGTCTCAACATGAAGACCGACCTCGAGGTGCTGGAGCCGCGGGTCTTCCGCGAACGGCTCTGGAAGCAGGACCTGCAGTTCGTCTGGATCCGCTGGTTCATGGACTACCCGGACCCGCACAATGAGTACTTCGACACCTTCTATGGCAAGAAGACCACGGGCAGGCGCCAGGCCTGGGTGAACGACGCCTTCGACAAGGAGCTGGAAGCCGGGCGCGACACCCGGGACCCCAAGAAGCGGCTCGAGCACTACAAGAAGGCCGAGGCGATCATGCAAAACGATGCCGGCTACATCCCTGTGGCCTGGGTGGTGCGCTACGCGGCCAAGAAGCCGTGGGTCGGAGGCCTCGAGAAGAACAAGGCCGGCGAGTTCGTCGTGGACGGCAACATCTACGTGGACATGCTCCAGCACCTCTACGTCTTGGAGAAGGGCTAGTCCATCCGGCTCCGGTGCCAGGGGCGGAGCGGCGCCCCGCCCCCGGCACCGGGCGCTGCCGCTGGCCGCGAGATCCGCCGAGCTGGCTTGTCAATGGCACGGCGAGCCGCTATCCTGCGCCCATGGAACCTCTCACGCTCGACGCCATCCGCGCTGTCGCCCGGTCGCTGGGGCTCGATCTCACCGACGAGGAGCTGGCGGGATTGCTCCCCCTCGTCCAGAGCGCCCGCGCCCTGATGGATGCGCTTCCCCTGGAGGCGCTGCGCGACCTCGAACCCGCCTCCCAGTACCGAATCCTCTGAGGAGACCCGCGTGAGCGACCTCGTGTGGAAGCCCGCGACGGAGCTGGCCCGCGCCATCGCCGCCAGGGAGATCTCACCCGTCGAGGTGATCCAGGCCCATCTCGATCGCATCGCCGCGCTGGACGGCAAGCTCAAGGCCTACCTCACGGTGATGGCGGATGCGGCTCTCGAGCGCGCGAAGGCCGCCGAGGCAGCCGTGATGGCCGGGGAGCCGCTGGGGCGGCTTCACGGCGTGCCCGTGGCATTCAAGGACCTCTACTGTACGAAAGGCGTCAAGACCACGGGCGGCTCCCGCATCCTGGCCGAGTGGGTACCCGACGCGGATGCCACGGCGGTGTCGCGTCTCGCCGCGGCAGGGGCGATCGCCCTCGGCAAGCTCAACATGCACGAGTTCGCCTATGGCCCGGAGGGGCTCAACCCGCATTACGGCAATCCGTGGAACCCCTGGGACCACAATACCCATCGCATCTGCGGGGGCTCGTCGTCGGGCTCGGGCGCCGCCGTCGTGGCGGGGCTCTGCGCGGGCGCGCTCGGCTCGGACACGGGCGGCTCCATCCGCATTCCCTCGGCGCTCTGCGGGATCAGCGGGATCAAGCCGACATACGGGCGGGTGAGTCGGGCGGGGGTGCTGCCGCTGGCCTGGTCCCTCGACCACGTGGGGCCCATGTGCCGCAGCGCCGCCGACTGTGCCCTGATGCTCGGGGCCATGGCGGGCTATGATCCGCGCGATCCCACCACGAGCGTGCTGCCGGTGCCCGACTACACGGCGGCGCTCACCGGCCAGGTCAAGGGGCTCCGCATCGGCGTGCTGCGGTCGTTCTTCCTCGAGTCCACGGGGTTGGCGCTCCGCCAGGCGGTGGAGGAGGCGGTGAAGCTGCTCGAGGGGCTCGGCGCCACCACCCACGAGGTCAATCTCGAGACGGCCGGCTATGCGCCGGCCGTTTCCCACGCCGTCCTCGCCCCGGAGGCCTTCTCCTACCACGAGGCATGGCTCAAGGCGCGGCCCGGGGACTATGGCGAGGATGTCCGCCAGCGACTGCGCGTGGGGGCCTTCGTCTCCGGCGCCGAGTACCTCAGGGGCCAGCGGGTGCGCGCGCTGATCCGCGGCGAGGTGGATGGCGCTCTCGCGAAGGCGGATGTGCTGGTCTGCGCCACCACGCCCATCGTCGCCACGGCCGTCGGGCAGACCGAGGTGATGGTGGAGCACGAGACGCTGCCGGTGCGCGCGAGCCTCATCCGCTTCACGCGCCCGTTCAACCTGACGGGACACCCCGTGGCCTCGATCCCGTGCGGGTTCACGGTGGCTGGGCTGCCCGTGGGCCTGCAGATCGTCGGACGCCCCTTCGACGAGGCGACGGTGCTGCGCGTGGCCGACGCCTATCAGCGCGCGACGGACTGGCACACGCGGCGTCCCCCGGTGGATCTGCCGCGGCCCGTCGGGCCCGAGGGCGCGGCCGCGTGACCGAGGCGATCTCGACGCTTCCCGGAACGGGCGTGCCGTGCACGCCTGACGTGCTGGCGCGGGTCGAGGCCATCGCCGTGCCCTTCGTTCGCCGCGTCACCGCGGTCAAGGTGGCGGAGGCGGCCCGGGCCCAGGGGGTCGCGCTGGTGGATGCGGCCTTCTTCGCCCGCGCTGCCTCCTACTGAGCCTGCCGGGCCCAGTCGGGAGCGTGACTCCCGACCAGGAGCCCGTGGCCGTTCCGATCGAGGACGCCCTCGATCTGCACACCTTCGCCCCCCGTGACATCCCCTCCGTCGTCGAGGTCTACCTGGAGGAGGCGGTGAAGCGCGGCTTCGCCGAGGTGCGGCTCATCCACGGCAAGGGCAAGGGCGTGCAGCGCGCCGTCGTGCAGCGCCTCCTGACAGGACATCCGCGGGTGCTGCGCTTCTTCGACGCCCCCGCGGAGCGGGGAAGCTGGGGCGCCACCGTCGTCGTCCTCCGCCGCTAGCCTGCTACGGAAGACCTCCGCAGGCCGCTGAGTCTCAGCGGCCTGCTAGCGTGAGTTTACCCCGCAGCGTCCGCCGGCGCGCTTCAGCGTAACCTACTTCGCCTTTCCCGATCGACGGTTACCGGCCTCGCCTCGTTCGCCGGGATCGTAGCTACTAAACGAGTGTCTCGGCAGACGGCTTTCAA
>JACPIQ010000122.1 GCA_016188005.1 Candidatus Rokuibacteriota bacterium
AGCGGCGGCGGCCGCCGAGCTGCTTCTTGCGGAGGCGGAGGGACTTCGGGGTGACCTCGAGCAATTCGTCCTCGCGGATCCACTCGAGGCACTGCTCGAGGCTCATCGTCCGCGGCGGCGTGAGGCGCACGGCCTCGTCCGAGGTGGACGACCGGATGTTGGTGAGCTTCTTCTCCTTGGTGATGTTCACGTCGAGGTCGTTGTCGCGGGAGGTCTCGCCGACGACCTGGCCCTCGTAGACGGGCTCGCCCGGCCCGAGGAAGAGCTCGCCCCGAGGCTGGAGATGGTCGATGGCGTAGGCGGTGGTCCGGCCGGTGCGGTCGGACACCATGGCGCCGTTGGACCGGTGGGGGATGTCCCCCTGCCAGGGCGCATGCCCGTCGAAGAGGTGGTTCAGGAGCCCGGTGCCCCGGGTGTCGGTGAGGAACTCGGTGCGGTAGCCGATGAGCCCGCGCGAGGGGATGCGGTACTCGAGGCGCACCCGCCCGGTGCCGTGGTTCACCATCTTCGTCATCTGGCCCTTCCGGGGCCCCAGCTTCTGCGTGACGGCGCCGATGAACTCCTCGGGGATGTCCACCACCAGGGCCTCCATGGGCTCCAGCGTCTGGCCGTCCGCCTCCTTCGTGATGATCTGGGGCTTGCCCACCTCCATCTCGAAGCCTTCGCGCCGCATCATCTCCATGAGGATGGCCAGCTGCAGCTCGCCGCGACCGGAGACGCGGAAGGTGTCCGGTGAGTCGGTCTCCTCCACGCGGATGGCCACGTTGGTCCGCCGCTCCTTCCAGAGCCGGTCCCGGAGCTGGGTCGAGGTGACGAAGCGGCCCTCGCGCCCCGCGAAGGGCGAGACGTTGGCGGAGAAGAGCATGGACACCGTGGGCTCGTCGATGTGCATCACCGGCAGGGCCACCGGCTTCTCGGCGTCCGCGATGGTCTCCCCGATCTCCATGGCCTCGATGCCCGCGACGGCCACGAGGTCGCCGGCCCAGGCCTCCGCCACCTCCACGCGTTTGAGCCCCTCGTAGCCGTAGAGCACGGTGACCTTGGCCGTCTCCACGCCGCCGTCCCGGTGGACCACGGCGACCCGGTCGTACTGGCGGATGCGGCCGTTGACGATCCGGCCGATGACGAGCCGGCCCACGTAGTCGTCCCAGTCCAGCGAGGCCGCGCGGAGCTGGAGCCCCTGCGCCTCCTCGAACCGCGGCGGCGGGACATGGGTGAGGAGCGCGTCGAAGAGCGGGGCGAGGGTCTTTCCCTCCTCCGCAAGAATGGCGGTGGCGGTGCCCTTCCGCGCGTCCGTGTAGAGGACGGGGAAGTCCAGCTGCCCCTCGGAGGCGTCGAGATCGATGAAGAGGTCGTAGACCTCGTCGAGCACCTGGGCGGGGCGCGCGTCCTGGCGATCGATCTTGTTGATGACCACGATGGGGGGGAGCCCCGCCTCCAGCGCCTTCTTGAGGACGAAGCGCGTTTGGGGCAGTGGCCCCTCGGCGGCGTCCACCAGCAGGAGCACGCCGTCCACCAGCGTCAGCGTCCGCTCCACCTCGCCGCCGAAGTCGGCATGCCCCGGGGTGTCCACGACGTTGATCTTCACGTCCCGGTAGTGGATGGAGGTGTTCTTCGCCATGATCGTGATGCCCTTCTCGCGCTCCAGGTCGATGGAGTCCATGACGCGCTCCACCACGTGCTCGTTGGCGCGGAAGATGCCGGACTGCCAGAGCATGGCGTCCACCAGCGTGGTCTTGCCGTGGTCCACATGGGCGATGATGGCGACGTTGCGGATGTCGGGGCGCTCCAGCATGTCCTCACTGTAGCATGCCTTGTGGCGCCCGCGCGGCCTCTGGCATAATGGCGCATCCCAACTCAAGGAGGCCCACCGATGCGGTTCCGACTCCTCGCCCTCGTCACGGGGGCGGCGCTGCTGCTGGAGGTGCAGGGGCTCGCGTTCCCCGCGGCCGAGGCCCAGCAAGGAGGCAAGAGGGTGAAACAGTCCGCGGTCATCACCATGGAGAAGGGCGGGGAGATCAAGCTGGACTTCTTCCCGCAGGACGCGCCGAAGACGGTGGAGAACTTCGTCACGCTGTCCAGGAAGGGCTTCTATGACGGGCTCACCTTCCACCGCGTCGAGCCCGGCTTCGTCGTCCAGGGCGGCGACCCCAAGGGCACCGGCATGGGCGGCCCCGGCTACACCATCAAGGCCGAGTTCAACAGGCAGAAGCATGTCCGGGGCTCGCTGGCCATGGCGCGCTCGCAGCACCCGGACTCTGCCGGCAGCCAGTTCTACATCTGCCTCGCGGCGGCACCCTTCCTGGACGGCAACTACACCGTGTTCGGCATCGTCACCTCGGGCATGGACGTCGTGGACAAGATCCGGAAGGGCGACACGATGAAGTCCGTGAAGATCGTCGAGGCGGCACAGTAGCCGTGGCCTGGTCGCTCCTCATCCGGAACGGAACCGTCGTGGACGGCAGCGGCGCCCCCGGCGTGCGCGCCGACGTGGCGGTGGAGGGCGACCGCATTGCCGCGGTCGGCGCCGGGCTCGCCGGCGAGGCGGCCCGCGTCATCGACGCCGGAGGGCTCACGGTGGCGCCGGGCTTCATCGACATCCACTCGCACTCCGACCTCTTCTACCACGCCTGCCCCGCGGCCGAGTCCAAGGTGCGCCAGGGTGTCACCACCGAGGTGGTGGGGATGTGTTCCTTCTCGCCGGCCCCCGTGGCGCCCGGGCGGGCGGACATCCTCCGGGCGTGGGCCGGGGGCATCGGCTCCCAGCTGCCCATCGCCTGGCAGAGCTTCGGCGAGTACCTCGCCCACGTGCGGCGGCTCGGGCTCTCGGTGAACGTCGTCCAGTTCGCGGGCCAGGGGGCGCTGCGGCTGGCGACCGTCGGGCCCGACGACCGCCCGCCCACCCCGGCCGAGGAGGCGGCCATGGCGCGGTATCTGGCCGAGGCGCTGGAGGCCGGGGCCTTCGGCTTCTCCACGGGGCTCGTGTATCCGCCGAGCCTCTACGCTTCCACCGAGGAACTGATTAGGCTGGCGCGGAGCATGGCCCGGCGCGGGGGACTGTACTTCTCCCACATCAGGGGCGAGGCGGCGATGCTGGAGGCCTCCATCGCGGAGGCCATCAGGATCGGTGAGGAGGCGGGGGTGCCCGTGCAGATCGCCCACATCAAGGCGGCCGGCCGCGAGAACTGGGGCCTCATGGGACGGGGGCTCCGTCTCATCGAGGCGGCCCGGGCCCGCGGCGTGGAGGTGACGGCCGACGTCTATCCCTATACCGCCGGCAGCACGAAGATGGACAACCTCCTGCCCGCCTGGATGCACGACGGCGGCATCGCCCGCCTCCTCGAGCGCCTGGCCGATCCCGCAGCGCGCCGGCGCGCCGTCGCGGAGTGCCTGGTGGACGGCGAGCGCTGGCTCACGCTCTCCGGTGCCACGGGCTGGGACGAGATCGTGATCGCCACCTGCCCCCGCGCGGACCTCGAGGGGATGAGCCTCGCCGCGCTGGCGCGGCAGGCCGGCGCCCCGCCGGCCGAGGCGATGCTCGACCTGCTCCTGGCCGAGCGGGCCGGCGTCTCCATGGTGATCTTCACCCAGAGCGAGGACAACGTGAAGCAGGCCCTCGCGCATCCCCACGTCATGGTGGGCTCGGACTCCATCGGGCTCTCGACCGGGCCGGGGCCGCATCCCGGCAAGCCTCACCCGCGCATGTACGGGACCTTCCCCCGGGTGCTGGGCCGCTACTGCCGCGAGGAACATGTCGTCTCTCTCGAGAGCGCTGTCCACAAGATGACCGGCATGCCGGCCGCCAAGCTCCGCCTCCGGGATCGGGGGCTCCTGCGCCGGGGCTTCGCCGCCGACCTGGCGCTCTTCGACGCGGCGACAATCCGTGACGAGGCGACCTACGCCGATCCCCACCGCCATCCGACGGGGATGCCGTACGTCGTGGTGAACGGGCAGGTGGTGGTGGACGGCCCCCGCTTCAACGCCCTCCCGGCCGGCCGGGTGCTCACCCCCTGACCTGCCGCCCCGCCGTGCCGGGCCCTGGACGGCCCAGGGCGGCGCGGCACTTCAGGAGCTCGTTCCCGGGCGAGTGACCGGGCCACCAGCTCCGCGCTGTCCGGGCGGTTGACGGGCCGGGCCGCCACATTTATGCTTCCTCGAGCATAATACACGTCCGCTGGACCTGAGGGAGGATCCCGATGATCGATCGATTCCTGCTCTTCCTGACGGTGGCGCTCGGGCTGGCCGGCCCGGCCCTGGCCCAGTCCAGCGTGGTCATCCTCTCGACGACCACGAGCACCCAGGACTCGGGCCTGCTGGACGTGCTCGTGCCGATGTTCGAGAAGAAGAGCGGGCTGACGGTGAAGACGATCTCCGTCGGCACGGGCCAGGCGCTGGCCCTGGCCGCCCGGGGCGAGGCGGACGTGACGCTGGCTCATGCCCCCGCGGTCGAGAAGAAATACATCGACGAAGGCAGGATGCTCCATCGGCGGCTGGTCATGTACAACGACTTCGTCATCATCGGCCCGGAGAGCGACCCGGCGAAGGTCAAGGGTCTTCCACGCGCGGCGGACGCGCTGAGGCGCATCGCCGAGACCCGGTCTCGTTTTGTGTCGCGGGGCGACAGGTCGGGGACCCACACGCTGGAGATGGGCCTCTGGAAGCAGGCCGCGATCGAGCCCCGGGGGGCCTGGTACATCGAGTCGGGGCAGGGCATGGGCCAGACGCTCGGCATCGCCAACGACCGGCGCGCCTATACCGTCACCGACCGCGGCACGTGGCTCGCCTTCCAGAAGCGGGTCAGCCTGCCGATCCTGGTCGAGAAGGACCGACCGCTGCTGAACATCTACTCGGTCATGGAGGTCAACGTGGCCAACGGCCCGCGCGTCAACGCCGCGGGCGGGAGGGCGTTCGCCGACTTCATGGTGTCGCCCGAGGTGCAGGACGTCATCAGGACCTACGGGATGGACAGGTACGGTCAGCCGCTCTTCGTCCCCATCGCCGGCAAGCGGGACGAGGATCTCTAGAACGTCGACCTGCCGTATCACGCAGTGGACATTGTGCAGGGCCGGCCGGGCGAGCTACGGTGATGTCGACGTGGATCAGAGGCCGCGACGTCAGCTCCGCCTCCCGTTGCCTTGTGAGAATCGCGAGGCTCATGCTAGTCTTTCGCATGCCCTTGAGAGTCAGGGTGTCACCGGGGGGCTTGACCATGGTGACGCCGGGCTCGCTCCTCTCGGGGAGGAGGCGGGCGTGAAGCGCCTCGCTCCGCAGCTCTCGACCCGCCTGGGACTCCTCTACGGCACGGACTGCTTCAACCTGTTTTCGGCCCTCAAAGACGAGTCCATCCACTGCGTCTTTGCTGATCCGCCATTCAATCTCGGCAAAGATTACGGTCACGGCGCGATGAAGGACGCGCTCGAGAAACGTGACTATCTCAAGTGGTCATTTGCCTGGCTCGACGAGTGCATTCGACTGCTCACGCCCGGTGGCGCGCTGTTCGTGTACATCCTCCCGCAATGGGGCTACCATCTGGCCGCGCACATCGAAGAGCGGGGAATGCTCTTTCGCCATTGGATTGCGTTGTCGATGAAAGGCACGTTCCCGCGCGGCCGCAAGCTGTACCCGGCGCATTACACCCTCCTCTACTTCACCAAGGGAGAGCCACGGGTTTTCAATCACGTTCGACTTCCGGTGCCGGTGTGTCGTCACTGCGGGAAGGATGTGAAGGATTACGGCGGCCATCGCAAGTACCTGAATCCGCTTGGACTCAACCTCACCGACTTCTGGGATGACACCGCACCCGCGAGGCACCAGAAATTCAAGGCCCGGTGGCACATCAACGAGCTGAAGCCGATGATTCCCAGCCGCTGCATCCAGATCGCGACGGAAGAGGGGGACATAGTCCTTGACCCGTTCGGGGGCGGAGGCTCCACGTACGAGACGGCGGAGCATCTGAAGCGCCACTGGCTTGGCACTGAGATAGCGACCTGCGCCGCGATTCGGGATCGGTTCAGGCGGCATCTCCCCGGTCTGAAGGCCGCGTCGCCAGGCGCCCTGCAGCGCGTGTTCAAGCGACCTGATCCGAAATTCACTCTGGTCGTGCCCTGAGTGGCCAAGATCGTAGAGGAGCACCACTACGATGGGGCTGGCGAGCGCCTAGAGCGCCTGGGTCTCATTCCTCTCCTCGAAGAACTGCGGAGCATCCTCCGAGGTGTACCTCTCCAGGTGAAGGAGGAGCGTGATGCCAATGGTGGGGCCGCCGTCCGCCGACTGATCGACGCGCGCTTCCCGAAGCCTTGGGCTGGCGTCAAGAGCGGAGACATCGACTGGACCAAGTGCCACCCCGTCAATGGCACACGTGTCTGTCTCGGGGTTGAGATCCAGATGTCCGCGAGGAGCGACCTTCTCGTCATCGACGTGATCCACCTCAGGAAGGCACTGGAGAAGGGGAAGATCGACGTGGGTGTGCTGGTCGTCCCGAGCGACAAGCTCGGGGTCTTTCTGACAGATCGGGGCCCCAGGGTATCTGATGCCAAGCGCCACATAAGGGAGGCACGAGCGGAGGATCTCCCGCTGGTGCTTCTGGCGCTGGAGCACGATGGGCCAGGGCCAGCCCTGAAGAAGCAAGCCAAGCGGGAGCGCAAGAAGTAACACGATCGAGCCCTGCTTGGTGGGACGCTTGCCACGGAACCCAGCAAAGTGAGCCTGCTCGTCCAGGGCCTGCTCGAGGCGCTCCGCCTGCTCCTGACGGGCGATCCGGAGGTGTGGCGGATCACGCTCCTGTCGCTCCAGGTCTCGGGGAGCGCGACCGCGCTGTCGCTGCTGATCGGCATCCCGCTGGGGACCGTCCTCGCGCTCGCGCGCTTTCCCGGCCGGGCGCTCGCCGTCAGCCTGGTGAACACGGGCATGGGACTGCCGCCCGTGGTCGTCGGCCTGTTCGTGACGATCCTGCTGTGGCGGGGAGGCGCCCTGGGCTTCCTCGAGATGCTCTACACGCCGCCGGCCATGGTGCTGGCCCAGATGGTGATCGCCGCGCCCATCGTGACGGGGCTGACGCTGGCCGCCGTCCAGCAGGTGCCCGCGCAGTTCCGGCTGCAGATGCTGGCGCTGGGCGCCTCACGCGCCCAGATGGTCGGCGCGCTGCTCCGGGAGGCGCGGCTGCCCATGCTGGCCGCCGTGATGGCCGGCTTCGGCGGCGTGATCTCGGAGGTGGGGGCCTCCCTCATGGTCGGCGGCAACATCAAGGGTGTCACGCGCGTCCTCACCACCGCCACGGTGCTCGAGACCTCCAAGGGGGCCTTCGACGTCGCCATCGCGCTGTCCGTGATCCTGCTCCTCCTCACCTTCCTCGTGAACTGGGCGCTCACCTGGGTGCAGCAGCGCGCGCGCGGTTGACGCGGCCCGGGGGGCCCCGCACAATCGAGACCACGATGCGACACGCCCGGCGGCTCGTGGCGGCGGCCCTGCTGGTGGTCCTGCCCTGGCTCGCGGGCCCGGCGGCGGCCCAGCCGGCCAGGCCCGCGCTCACCGTCTTCGCCGCCGCGGACCTGGCCTTCGTCTTCAAGGAGCTGATCCCGCTCTTCGAGCAGCGGAGCGGCGCGCGGGTGACGCTGGTCCTCGGGTCGAGCGGCACACTCGCCCGCCAGATCGAGCACGGCGCGCCGGCCGATGTCTTCTTCTCAGCCGACCGCGCCCTGGTGGACGACCTCTCCCGGGCAGCCGCGGTCATCCCCGAGACGCGGTCGTTGTATGCCCAGGGGCGCCTGGCGCTCGCCGTGTCGAAACGGGCAGGTCTCGCCGTCCGGGACCTCCGAGACCTCGAGCGGCCTGCGGTGCGGCGCATCGCCATCGCCAATCCGGAGCATGCCCCGTACGGGCGCGCCGCGCGGGAGGCCCTCCAGGCGCTCTCGCTCTGGGAGCGGCTGCGGCCCCGGCTCGTCTACGGCGAGAACGTGCGCCACGCGCTGCAGTTCGTCCAGGCAGGTGCGGCGGAGGCGGCGCTCGTCGCGCTCTCGATCGCCTCGGTGCCCGAAGTGGACACGCTGCCCGTGGACCCGCGGCTCCACCGGCCCCTCGATCAGATGGCCGCCGTCGTCCGGCGCAGCGGGCGGCCGGAGCTGGGGCTGGCCTTCCTGCAGTTCGTCCAGGGGGCCGAGGGCCGGCCCCTCATGAAGCGCCACGGCTTCCTCCTCCCGGGGGAGTTCTGAGCCGTGCCCGACCTCTTCCCGGTGTGGCTGTCGCTGCGCGTCGCGACCCTGGCGACCTGCCTCACCCTTGTCGTCGGGCTGCCGCTGGCCTGGCTGCTGGCGCGGCGGCGCTTCCCGGGGCGCGACCTGGTGGCGGCGGCCGTGGTGCTCCCGCTGGTGCTGCCGCCCACGGTGCTGGGCTACTACCTCCTGCTCCTCATCGCGAGCCAGGGCGCGCTGGGTCGCGCGCTGGGCGCTCTCGGCGTCGAGCTGGCGTTCACGTGGCGGGCCGCCGTGCTCGCGGCCGCAGTCGGCTCCGTCGCGCTCCTCGCCAAGGCCGCCCAGGCCGGCTTCGAGTCGGTGGACGCCAGGCTCGAGCAGGCGGCGCGTACGCTCGGCCGCTCCGAGTGGGGAATCTTCTGGTCCATCACCCTGCCCCTGGCCTGGCGCTCGGTGGTGGCTGGCACCGTGCTCGCCTTCTGTCGGGCGCTGGGCGACTTCGGCATCACCTTGATGGTGGCGGGAAACATCCCGGGGCTCACCCAGACGCTGCCGCTTGCCATCTACGACCATGTCCAGTCCAACCGCATGGCGGAGGCCAATACGCTGGCGCTCCTGGCGGTGGTGGGCGTCACGGCGCTCCTGATGGGTGTGGGACGCCTGGCCCGCCTCCGCTTCTAGGGGGTCAGGTCTTGCAATCCGACATTTCGGCCCGGCCCGGATGCTGCCGCACTCCCGACCGAGCACCGTCACCGGTACCCTGGCCCATGCCAGAGTCCAGGCCCGCACCCCTACCGATGCTACCGATGTCGGAATGCAAGACCTGACCCCTATGGAGCTGGTGATCAGGAAGGCGCTGCCGGGGTTCACGCTCGATGTGGCGTGGGAGGCGCACGAGAAGGTGGTGGCGCTGTTCGGCCCCTCCGGCGCTGGCAAGACGCTCACGCTCCAGTCGCTGGCCGGCCTGGTTCGGCCGGACGCAGGGCGCATCGTGGTGGGCGGCCGGGTCTTCTTCGACAGCGAGCGTGGCGTCGACGTGCGCCCGCAGGAGCGCCACCTGGGCTACGTCTTTCAGGGGTACGCGCTCTTCCCCCATCTCTCCGTGGAGGACAACGTGGGCTACGGCCTCCGCGGGCTGCCCCGCGCGACGCGGCGCCGGCGCGTGGTCGAGGTGATGGACCGCCTCGGCCTGGGCGGCCAGGCGCGGCGGCACCCGCGTGAGCTGTCCGGCGGCCAGCAGCAGCGGGTGGCGCTGGCACGCGCGCTGGCGGTGGACCCGGGGCTCCTGCTCCTCGACGAGCCGCTCTCGGCGCTCGACGCTCCCCTGAGGCGCCAGCTGAGAGAAGACCTCATGCGGATCGTGGGCGAGTGGGGCGTGCCCACGGTGCTCGTCACCCACGACCTCACCGAGGCCTTCCAGCTCGCGGAACGCATCGTCATCTACGACCAGGGGCACGTGGTCCAGGCGGCGCCCAAGTCCGACCTGCTCTCGCGCCCGGCCTCGGAACAGGTGGCGCGGCTCCTGGGCGTGCGCAATATCCTCGAGGGGGCAGTGCGCAAGGCCACCCCCGAGATCATCCAGCTCCGGTGGCGCGGCCACGACCTCGAGGCCATCAACTCGCCTGCGCGCGGCTGGCTGCCGCCGCCCGGCACCCGGGTGGTGTTCTTCATCCGGCCCGAGTACGTGCGCCTCATCCGGAAGGACCGTCCCGGGCCCGACCCCACCCACTACATGAACCGGATGGAGGGGCATGTCGTCGCGCAGGTGGATCAGGGGGCCAACTGGTCCCTCTGCTTCGCGGTGGACGGGACCGGGTCGCACGCGCACGGGAGCCACGATCTCGAGATCGAGGTGCCGCGGCTCGTGCACGAGATGCTGGAGATCGGGCGCGACCACCGCTGGGCGATCTCCATGCACCGCGGGGCGATCCACGTGCTGCCCCAGGCATGACCGCCGTCGTCGAGTGCGTGGGGGTGACGGTGGCGCACGGCGCGCGCACGGCGCTGGCGGTCCCCTCGCTGGCGGTGGCGCCCGCCGAGATCCTGGTGGTGATCGGTCCCAACGGCGCGGGCAAGTCCACGCTGCTCCGCGTGATCGGGCTGCTGGAGGCGCCGACCGCCGGGTTGGTGCGCTTCCGCGGCGAGCCGGTGACGGCGCAGGGCGGGCTCGCGGTGAGGCGCAGGATGGCGAGCGTCTTCCAGGCGCCGCTCCTCGTGGACGCCAGCGTCCGGGACAACGTGGCGCTGGGCTTGCGCTTCCGCGGCGTCGAGGCGGGGGTGGCGAGCCGGCGAGTGGCGCGCTGGCTCCACCGCTTCGGCATCGCCCCTCTCGCGGCGCGGCGGGCGAGGACACTCTCGGGCGGCGAGGCTCAGCGCGTGGCGCTGGCCCGGGCGCTCGTGCTGGAGCCGGAGCTGCTCCTCCTGGACGAGCCGTTCGCGGCGCTCGACCAGCCGACGCGCGAGACGCTCATGGAGGAGCTGGGCGCGATCCTCCGCGCCGATGGGATCGCCACGGTGCTCGTGACCCACGATCGGGGGGAGGCGCTGGCGCTGGGCGATCGCGTGGCCGTCCTCATGGGCGGCCAGCTGCTCCAGGTGGACGAGACGGCCCAGGTCTTCCGCGCCCCGGTCTCCGAGGAGGTGGCGCGCTTCGTCGGCGTGGAGACGATCCTGCACTGCCCCGTGATCGGGCGCGACGGCGAGCTGTCGCTGCTGGAGGCGGGCCCGCGGACCATCGAGGTGGCCCAGCCTGCGGAGCCCGGCGAATGGGTGCGGCTCTGCCTGCGCCCCGAGGACGTGACCCTGGCCGCGGGCGCGCCTCCCGCGGGGTCGTCGAGCGCCAGGAACCGGCTCCCCGGGACCGTGGCGCGCCTGATCCCCGCCGGTCCCCATGTTCGCGTCATCGTTGACTGCGGTTTCCCGCTGGCGGCGCTCGTGACTCGCCGCTCCGTGGAGGACTTGCGTCTCGCCGAGGGCGCCGCGGTCACGGCACAGTTCAAGGCCACGGCCCCGCACCTGCTCCGCTCGCGCAAGGCCTGATGCCGCCTCGCCAACGCCTTGACGCCCCGGAATCTCCGGGGGTATAAGCGTAGCTAGAAGGGTCGCTGGGTGGTCTCGAAACCCCGTTCCAAGGAGGTTCCCGCATGGCTGACTCGGAGCCCCTGATCGAGCGTCTCGCCACCGAGAATCACGAGTTCCGGAAGCTCCGCGAGGAGCACAGGAAGTACGAGGCGGAGCTGGCGACGCTCAACAGCCGCGCGTTTCTTTCCGCCGACCAGCAGTGGCGGGTCAGCGAGCTGAAGAAGCTCAAGTTGATCGCGAAGGACAGGATGGAGGTCATCGTGCGCCAGGCGCGAGCCGGCGCGCACGCCTGAAGGGACCCGTCGAGTAGCCCGTTCCATGCGCTCCTCCCGGGCGAGGCCCGGCTTTCGCGGCCTCTCCCACCTCACTCCGGCGGGTGATGCGCGGATGGTGGACGTCTCAGCCAAGGCCGAGACCGCCCGCGAGGCCGTTGCCCGGGTCACTCTCAGGCTGCGGCCTGCCACGCTGGCCGCCGTGCGCGCGGGCCAGGTGGCCAAGGGCGATGTCCTGGGCGTGGCCCGCACCGCCGGGATCCTGGCGGCCAAGCGCACGCCGGACCTGATCCCCCTCTGCCACCCCCTCAGGATCACCGGCGCGGAGGTGAGCTTCGCCCTCGACGTCCGGCGATCCTCCATCACCGTCGAGGCGCGCGTGCGCACGCTGGACAAGACCGGCGTCGAGATGGAGGCGCTCACCGCGGCCGCTGTGGCCGGACTCACCGTGTACGACATGGTCAAGGCGGTGGACCGCGGCGTGGTGCTCACCGACCTGTGCCTCGTGGAGAAGTCGGGCGGCAAGTCCGGCCACTGG
The DNA here is from genome assembly GCA_016188005.1 of Candidatus Rokuibacteriota bacterium. Taxonomy (NCBI): domain Bacteria; phylum Candidatus Rokuibacteriota; species Candidatus Rokuibacteriota bacterium. The sequence goes on from JACPIQ010000122.1 coordinate 12,078, forward strand.
ACCAGGCGCTCCCGGCCGTGAAGACCGCGGTGATCTACTCCGACGCGTGGCAGCGCTTCGACTACGGGCCGGAGCACCCGCTGCGCATGGAGCGCCTCGGCCTCACCTGGCGCCTCATGGAGAGCTACGGCCTCACCACTCTGCCGCGCGCGAAGGTCCTCGCCCCCCAGCTCGCTGACGTCGAGGCCGTGGGGCGCTTTCACGGGCGCGAGTACATCGAGACCCTCCGGGCCGTGGGCGCGGGTGACTGGGTGCCCCATGCGGCGCGCTTCGGGCTCGGCCCCGGCGACAACCCGATCTTCCCGGGGCTCTGGGAAGCGGCCCAGCTCGTGGCGGGCGGGTCGCTGCAGGCCGCCGCGCTGGTGGCCGAGGGCGAGGCGGACCGAGCCTTCCACTTCGCGGGGGGCCTCCACCACGCGATGCCCGACCGCGCCAGCGGCTTCTGCTACGTCAACGACGCTGTGCTGGCGATCATGGCGCTCCGCCAGCGCGGCCTGCGGGTGGCCTACGTGGACATCGACGCCCACCACGGCGACGGCGTGCAGTTCGCGTTCTACGCCGACCCGAACGTGCTGACCATCTCCACCCACGAACGCGGCGACCGGCTCTTCCCCGGCACGGGGTTCGTGGAGGAGATGGGCGCGGGGCCCGGGCTCGGCTTCTCGGTCAACCTGCCGCTGCAGCCCTTCACCGACGACCAGGTCTACGAACCGGCGTTCGAGGCGGTGGTGCCGCCGCTGCTCGCCGCCTTCCGGCCCGACGTGCTCGTGCTCCAGCTCGGCATCGACTCCCACCGGACCGATCCGCTCACCCATCTGAGCCTGTCGGTCCAGGGCTTCACGCGCGCCGTCACGCGGCTGCTCGAGCTGGGGCCGCGGGTGGTCGCCCTCGGTGGGGGCGGCTACGACCTGGTCAACGTGGCGCGGGCCTGGACGGCCGCCTGGGCGGCGATGAACGAGGTCCGGCTCGCGCCCGGGCTGCCCCCGCAGTCGCATGCCGACATGGCGCGGCTCGGGCTCGAGACCCTGGCGCTCTGGGATCCGCCCGCGGAGCTGCCGGCGGAGACGCGGTGCTGGGCCGAGGAGTACGCGCAGCGTCAGGTGCGGGCGATCCGCGAGAAGATCTTCCCGTTCCATGGCCTCTGAGGCACGGGGAGGACCCCGCCGTGATTGCGCTGGAGATGACGGCGGCCCCATGGTGTACGCGAGCCGCGGGCGACCCTGCTGGTAGTGTGGGAGAGCGGAGGGACTCATGGCGCGATTCCTGGTCGTGGTGCCGCCGGACCTGCCCGATGTGTACGCCGAGCTCACCCGCGAGCTCTCGGGCGAGGACGTGGGCGTGATCGTCGATCGCCGGCTCGGCCAGCGGCGCCAGCGCTGGGCCATCACGAGACCGGCGGAGCGGCGCCGCCTCGAGCGCCGCGGCCGGCCGGGCCATCCCCCGGGCAGAGGTCCGAGCCCAGGCGATCCGCCCGGGGCTCCCGGGTAGTCCATCGCGGCTCGCCGCAGCCCCCGGCCGCCTGCTGCCCTCAGCGGGCCGCTCGCTCCCCCGATACCCCTGTCTCGGCGTGTTAGAGTGAGGCCATGCGCGGCGCGCTCATCACGTTCGAGGGGGTCGAGGGGTCAGGCAAGAGCACCCAGTGCGCGAGGCTTGCCGAGCATCTCCAGGGCCTGGGCCGGCACGTGGTGCGGACGAGCGAGCCCGACGGCACCGCGCTCGGCCTGGCCATCCGTGCTCTCTTCGAGGTGGAGGGCACCCCGCCGACCCCCCTCGCCCAGGTCTTCCTCTTCATGGCGGCGCGCCAGCAGCACGTGGCCCAGGTCATCCGCCCGGCGCTGGCCCAGGGGGCCGTCGTCCTCTCCGACCGCTACGCCGACGCCACGGTCGCCTACCAGGGCTACGGGCAAGGGCTGGATCTCCTGACCATCCGCGACCTGAACGCGCTGGCCACGGGCGGCGTGCTCCCGGACCTCACCCTGGTGCTGGATCTGGAGCCCGGCGCCGGCATGCGCCGGATCGCCGGCCGGCGGTTCGACGCCTTCGAGCGGATGGACCTTGCCTTCCACCAGCGCGTGCGCGAGGGGTATCTCGAGATCGCGCGGGCCGAGAAGAACCGCGTGGTGGTGCTGGCTGCCGACCGGGGCGCGGAGGCGCTGCACGCCGAGATCGCGCGGGCCGTGGAGGCCCGCCTGGGCGCGTTCGAGGGCAGCCAGCCCCGCTGAGGATTCCATGACCGACGCCTTCGCGAACATCAGGGGCCAGGACGCCGCCGTCGCCCTGCTCCGCCGGGCGGTCGCCACGGAGCACGTGGCCCACGCCTATGCCTTCGTGGGCCCCGCGGGCTGCGGGCGCAAGACGACGGCGCTCGCCTTCGCCCGGGCGCTCGTTGCTCCCGCGGGCGGGCCTGGCGCCGATCGCATCGGGCGTGGCGCGCACCCCGACGTGCGGCTCGTCGCTCCGAGCCCGCCCGAGGACAGGCCGAAGGGGCCGCTGGCGGTGAGGATCGAGAGCATCCGTGAGCTGGAGCGCCTGGCGGCGCTCCGTCCGGTCGAGTCGCCGCTGAAGGTCTTCATCGTGGACGAGGCCGATCGGATGACCTCGGCGACGCCCCAGGCCTTCCTCAAGACGCTCGAGGAGCCGCCAGCGCACACGGTGATCATCCTGATCCTGGCCCAGCTCCGAGCCCTGCCGGCGACGGTGCTGTCGCGCTGTCAGGTGGTGCGCTTCCTCCCCGCAATCCCCGAGGGGAGCCTCGCGCTGCTCCCTGAGGCCTCCGGCGAGGCGCGCGAGCAGGCGCTCGGCTGGCTCCAGGAGGCCCGGGCCCGCGGGGGCGAGTCCATCCTCAAGAGCGGCGAGGCGGTGGGGCGCGACCGTGACATGGCCGAGTCCGTGGTCGAAACCTGGTGGCTCTGGTACAGGGACCTCCTCTGCGCCCGGGCCGGCGCCGGAGAGGGTTCCGCCGTGTTCCGTCACCAGGCGGACCGGCTCGCCGAGGGCATCGGCGCGCTCTCGCTGGATGAGATCGTCGGGGGCCTCAGCGCCTGCCGGGAGGCCTGGCAGGCGCTTCAAGGGCACGTGTCGCCGCGGCTCACGGTGGAGGTGCTCCTGAGCCGGCTGGCGCCGGGGACGACATAGGTGCGGCATGAGCGAGTTGACTGAGACAAAGGCGCCCGCCGGGGCGGAGGCCGCCTACCTGGTCGGCGTGAGGCTGCGCGAGCCGCTCCAGGCCGACGATTACCTCGCCGCGGACCCGGACCTGCACGTGGGGGGCTTCTGCGTGGTGGAAGGAGCCGGTGGCACCACCGTGGGAGAGATCCGCCGCCCGCCGCGTCCGCTGCCGGAATTCCTGCGCGACCGGCTGTACCGCCGCGTGGTGAGGCGCGCCATCGAGGCCGAGGTGAGCGAGTGGCGCGCGCGGCGCGGGCGCGAGGTGGGGGCGGTGGAGACCTGCCAGCGCATGTCCCGCGTCAGGGAGATCCACATGAAGGTGGTGGACGTGGCCATCGAGGCCTCCGGGCGCCGCGTCACGGTGTCCTTCACCTCGGAGGAGCGGGTGGACTTCCGGGATCTCGTGCGCGACCTCGCTCGCGAGTTCCACGCGCGGATCGAGATGAAGCAGATCGGCGCCCGCGACACCACCAAGCTCATGGACGGCATCGGCCCCTGCGGGCGCCAGCTCTGCTGCGCCGCGCACCTCAGGAAGTTCGATCCGATCTCGGTGAAGATGGCCAAGACCCAGGACATGCCGCTCACCGACGGGCGCCTGCTGGGCAACTGCGGCCGGCTCAAGTGCTGCCTCCTCTACGAGTTCTCGACCTATGATGAACTCCGCCACCGCTTGCCCAAGGCCGGCACGGTGTGCCAGGCCGAGTGCGGGGGGGGCGGTTGCATGACGGGAAAGGTCAAGTCACTGCGCGTCCTCAAGCAGTCGGTGGTCGTGGGCTTTCAGGACGGCACGGAGGCCGAGGTCCCGATCGAGCAGGTCACCTGGCAGGGACGGCCCCACATCAAGCCGTAGACCTACCGCTCCCGGCTGTCCGACAAGCTGGGGCTCAGAACGCGCGCGGAGCTGGTCCGCTTCGCCGCCGCGACCGGTCTTCTCGCCCTGGCGAGGGACCCGGCCCCGCCGCCCGGCTCGTAGCCTGTCGAGGGAGCCCGGTCAGCAGCAATCGGCGAGACGCCGCTGCCGCTCGGGAGTTTGCCCTGTGCCCAAGCACACGGCCACACGGCCTCCATGCTTGACGTGCGTGCTGCAACTGTGTAACTTTCAAGGCGCTGACCCTCCCATGACCCAGCGCACGTTCTACCTGACGACGCCCATCTACTACGTGAACGCGCGGCCGCACCTGGGACACGCGTGCACGACGATCATGGCCGACGCCATGTGCCGCTACCGCCGGCTGCGCGGGGACCGCGTCTACTTCCTCACCGGCACGGATGAGCACGGCGACAAGATCGCCCAGGCGGCCTCCCGGGCGGGCATGTCGCCCCAGGCCTATGCCGACGAGATCTCGGGCGCCTTCCGCGACACCTGGCAGCGCCTCGGCATCACCAACGACGACTTCATCCGCACGACCGAGACCCGCCACCGCACGGTGGTGCAGCGGATCCTCCAGACGCTGTACGACGCGGGGGAGATCTACTTCGGCGAGTACGGCGGCAACTACTGCTTCGGCTGCGAGCGCTTCTACACCGACAAGGAGATCGTCGAGGGCCAGTGCCCGGATCACCAGACCCCGCTCACCTTCATCAAGGAGCAGAACTACTTCTTCCGGATGTCCAAGTACCAGGCATGGCTGATCCGGCACCTCGAGGAGCATCCCGGCTTCATCCAGCCCGAGCGCTACCGCAACGAGGTGCTCGGCTTCCTGCGCGAGCCGCTCCAGGACCTCTCCATCAGCCGGCCGCGGTCGCGGCTCGAGTGGGGCATCCCGCTGCCCTTCGATGACCGGTACGTGACCTACGTGTGGTTCGACGCGCTGATCAACTACTGCTCGGCGCTGGGCTACCCGGACGGTGAGCACTACCGGGAGCTCTGGCCGCACTGCGAGCACCTGATCGGCAAGGACATCCTGAAGCCCCACGGCGTCTACTGGCCCACCATGCTCCGGGCCGCGGGAATCCCGCTCTACCAGCGACTGAACGTGCATGGCTACTGGTCGCTGGGCGGCGGGAAGATGTCCAAGTCCGTGGGGAACGTCGTGGAGGCCTTCGCGCTCACCGACAAGTACGGCCACGACGCCTTCCGCTACTTCCTCCTGCGGGAGATGAACTTCGGCCTGGATGCCTCCTTCAGCGAGGAGGCCCTGGTGGGACGGCTCAACGCCGATCTCGCCAACGACCTCGGCAACCTCGTGAGCCGCGCGACGACCCTCATCGTCAACTTCGGCGGTGGGGCGGTGCCCGCGCCGGGGCCGGAGGGCGCCGAGGAGGCCTCCCTGCGCGAGACGCTCGAGCGCGTGAGGCTGGAGGTGGACGCGGTCATGGAGGAGTTCGCCTTCCAGCGGGCGCTGTCCGCCATCTGGGAATTCGTCGGGCGCGTCAACCGCTACGTGGACACGGCGGCACCGTGGACGCTCGCGAAGGACGCGAGCCGGGCGGAGCGGCTGTCCACCGTGCTCTACACGCTGGGGGAGTCCCTCCGCTGCCTCGGGATCCTCCTGGACCCCTTCCTGCCCGGCGCAGCCGGGAAGATCCGCGCGGCGCTGGGCGCCCCCGCCCCCCGCCTGGACGATCTCCAGTGGGGGCGGCTCGCCGCTGGCACGCGGGTGCAGAAGGCGCCCGGCCTCTTCCCGCGCATCGTGCAGGCGAGCGATACGGGGGCCGTCGGGATCGCGGAGGCGGTCACCGTCGAGCGGTCGACGGCCAGGATCACCCTCGAGGACTTCAAGAAGGTGGACCTGCGGGTTGCGGAGGTGGTGGCGGCGGAGAAGGTCGCCAGGTCGAGGAAGCTCCTCAAGCTCACGGTGAAGCTGGGCGAGGAGACGCGGACGCTGGTGGCCGGCATCGCCGAGCACTACGCGCCGGAGAGTCTCGTCGGCCGCAAGGTCGTCGTCGTCGCCAACCTCGAGCCGGCGACGCTCATGGGGGTCGAGTCCAACGGCATGGTCCTCGCCGGCTCCACGGAGTCCACCGTGTCGCTGCTGATGCCGGACCAGGACCTGCCCCCGGGCGCCCGGATCAAGTAGCCCCACCTCCGCGTGTGCTCCGTGATCCCGTCGTGGCTCGGGCGCTGGGGCGCCTCCGTGGCCTCGCTCCTCCTGGGGCTCGCCACGCTCTTCGTCTTCCGGCGCGGCCTGCCGCACGTGGGCTGGATCGTCGGCTACCTGATCCTCCTCTGGCTGATCGTCGCCGTCGTGGCCGAGGTGCAGGCGCCCGTCGGGACGCGTGGCCGGCGCCTCGCGCTCCAGGCCGCCGAGTACACGATCCAGACCCTCTACCACAACCTGCTGCTCTTCGTCCTTCCGGCCTACTATGCGAGCGCAACCCTGACCTCGGTGAACGCGCTGTTCCTCGCGGGGGTGGCCGCCGCGGCGCTCGTCACGGCGGTGGACCCGTGGTATCGCGCGCTCGTGCCGCCGCGGCGATGGCTGAAGACCGCGCTCCTGGGCTTCTCGGTGTTCGCCGCGCTCAATGTCGCGTTGCCCCTCGTGAGTGTGCGGCCGATCATCGCCCTCGAGGGCGGCGCCGCGCTGGCCGCGCTGTCGCTGTCGCCGACCCTGAGGCGTCCCGGGGCGGCCAGGTGGCGACGGGCCTATCTCCGGGCCGCGGCGCTGGCCCTCGTGGCCGCCCTGGCCGTCTGGCTGGGGCGGGGGCTCGTGCCGCCGGCCCCGCTCTTCCTCGCGCGCGCGGCGGTGGCCCGCGAGGTGTCGCGGCTCGAGCCCGTGGACGAGGCGCGGGGGGCGGTGCGGGCGGCCACCGTCGTGGGCTGGGGCGGCCTCGTGGCCTACACGGCCGTGCATGCGCCGGTCGGGCTCAGCCAGGCCATCGAGCACGTGTGGAGGCGCGACGGGCGGGTGCTGGCGCGCATCCGGCTGTCGCCGGTGCAGGGCGGCCGCGCCGAGGGCTTCCGGACATGGTCGCGCCGTACGGACCTCACGCCGCCGCTCGCGGGCCGCTACGCCGTCGACGTCATGACGGCCTCGGGCCAGCTCATCGGCCGCTTGCGCTTCACGGTGACGCCATGAATGGAGCGCCGATGACGCTCGTCGACACCCACGCGCACCTGCACTTCCCCGAGTTCGCCGAGGACCTGGACATGGTCCTCGCGCGGGCCCGTCACGCCGGGTTGCGCGCGATCGTCACGATCGGCACCGACCGCGACACCAACGCCGCGGTGGTGGCGCTGGCCGCGCGGGAGCCCGACGTGTACGCCACGGTGGGCATCCACCCCCACGACGCCGGCGCGGCGACGGAGGCCGACTTCGACGCGATGGAGCGCCTCGCCCGGGGGTCCGCCAAGGTGGTGGCGCTCGGCGAGATGGGGCTCGACTTCTTCCGCGACCTCTCGCCCCGCGATGCGCAGGAGCGAGTCTTCCGGCGGCAGATCGCGCTGGCCCGAGCCCTCGGCAAGCCCGTCGCTGTCCACTGCCGCGACGCCCACGCCGAGGTGCTCCGGATCCTCGCCGAGGAGCGCGTGGCCGACATCGGCGGGGTGATGCACTGCTTCTCGGGCGACGTGGGGATCGCCCGGCGGTGCCTCGACCTGGGGCTCCTGATCTCGCTGGCGGGCCCCGTGACCTACAAGAACGCGCGCGCCTTGCCGGAGGTCGCCCGCTTCGTGCCGGAGGACCGGCTCGTGGTGGAGACCGACTGCCCGTACCTGCCGCCGCACCCGCACCGCGGCCGGAGAAACGAGCCGGCATGGGTCGCGCTCACCGCCGGGCACATCGCCGGGCTCCGGGGCGCCGATCCGGCGGCGCTGGGCGAGACGCTCACGCAGAATGCCGCAGGGCTGTACCACCTCTCACTCTCCTAGGGGGTCTCATCATGGCGTACGCGGACGTGCTGTACGAGGTGAAGAGCAGCATCGCGTGGGTCACCATCAACCGGCCCGACAAGGGCAACACCTTCCGCCGGCAGACGGTGATCGAGCTGATCCAGGCGCTCAACGAGGCGCGCAACGACACGCAGGTACGCGTCGTGGTCCTCACCGGCGCCGGCGACCGCTTCTTCTGCCTCGGCGGCGAGAAGGAGGCCAACGACGGCCTGCTGCACTACCACAACGTGCCGCCCGTGGTGGACCTCTACACGCTCATCGACTTGATGCCGGTGCCGGTGATCGCCATGGTCAACGGCTTCGCGGTGGGCGGCGGCAACGTGCTGGCCAACATGTGCGACCTCACGGTGGCCAGCGAGCAAGCGAGCTTCCGCCAGGTAGGTCCCATGATGGGCTCCTACGACGCGGGCTTCGGGACCTGGTACCTGGAGGATGCCGTGGGACGCAAGCGGGCCCGGGAGATCTGGTACCTGAACCGCAAGTACAGCGCCAAGGAAGCCCAGGCCCTGGGCCTGGTCAACGAGGTGGTGCCGCACGCCGAGCTGCGGGCCCGCACCGAGGCGCTGTGCGAGGAGCTGAAGCAGCGCGGGCCGCAGGCCCTGGCGGCGCTCAAGGCCGCCTTCCACGCCCGCCACAACGGCGTCACGGGCCTGAGTCGCATGGCCATCGACCACCTGGTGGCGAACTACTACCACACGGCCGAGGCCAAGGAGATGGGGCGCGCCTTCAACGCCAAGGACAAGCCGAGCCCCGACACGTTCTACCGCTGAGGCAGGGGAGGGGGCGCTCTCCCCGGAACACGCTGCCTCGTCACGCGATGCGCCCGCTCGGAACGGGCCACGAGATGGCAGTGTCCGGCTCCGGCAACACGCAGAAGCCACGGTTCCGGGGAGAGCGCCCCCTCCCCCGCCTGCCGGCCCCCGGCGTAACGGTAATCCGCAGGAGTCCTTAGAGCTTGCCGAGGGCGGTGAGGACGTCGCCCGGCGTGATGGGCTGGGCGGTGAGCCGCGCGCCGAAGGGGGCGAGGGCGTCGTTGACCGCGTTGAGCACCGCCCCCGGCGCCCCCGCCGTCCCCGCCTCGCCGGCCCCCTTGAAGCCCCCCTCGGAATAGGCCGTGGGCGTCTCCACGTGGCCCACCACGATGTCCGGGATCTCGGGGGCCATGGGGACGAGGTAGTCCATGAGGGTGCCGTTGCGGAGCTGTCCCTGGTCGTCGTACACGCAGTGCTCCCAGAGGGCGGCGCCGATGCCCTGGACGATGGCGCCGCGCAGCTGCTCGTCCACCAGCCGCGGGTTGATGATGCGGCCGCAGTCCTCCACCACCCAGTGCTTGAGGAGGCGCACGAAGCCCGTCTCCATGTCCACCTCGACGTGGGAGAGCTGGATCCCGTTGGTGAAGGCGAAGCCCTGGTGGCGCGGCACGTAGTGCCTGGTCACGGTCAGCTCGGACTGGAAATCCTTGGGGAGGGTGTCGGGCCGGAAGTAGGCGATGCGCCCCACCTCCGCCAGCGGCAGGCGCACCTCGCCCGTGTCGGCGTCGACGACGGCCCCGCGGCGCACGTCCAGGTCCATCGGCTCCCCGCCCAGGATGGCGGCGGCCACCTTCAGGATGTTCTCCTTGAGGGCCTTGCCGGACAGGAGCGCCGCTTCCCCGCCGATGCCGGCCCCCCGGGAGGCCCAGGTTCCGCCGCCATAGGGTGTCACCATGGTGTCCCCGGTGAGGACGCGCACGTGTTCCATGGGGACCCCGACCGCCGTCGCGACCACCTGGGCGATCATCGTGTCGGTGCCCTGCCCCTGCTCGGTGACGCCGGTCATGCAGGTCAAGGTCCCCGAGGGCTCGAACCTGATGGTGCAGCCGTCCTGGGAGGAGATCCTGGCGCCGCCGACGCCGTAGAACGCCGGCCCCGGGGTGGTGAGCTCGACGAAGCCGCAGAGGCCGAGCCCGCGGTAGGTCCCGCGCGCCCGCAGGGCATCGCGCTCGGCACAGAGCCGCCGGTAGTCGGCCAGCTCCAGGAGACTGTCCAGGCACTCCTCGAGGGAGAGCCGCTCGAAGAAGTACCCGGTCTGCGTCGTGTGGGGGTACATGTCCTGGGTCACGAGATTCCGGCGCCGGACCTCCACGGGGTCGAGTCCGAGCTCGCGGGCCACGCGGTCCACCATCCCTTCCATGACGGCGAAGGCCACGGGGTGGCCGACGGCGCGGTACTGGCACATGGGCGTCTTGTTCTGGAGCACCACGCTGAGCCGGGCCGCGTAGTGGCGGAAGCGGTAGAGCGCCGGCGTGAGCCGCACCGTCTGGTTGCCCTCGACGGCGCTGGTGCGCGGGTACACGGAGTAGGGGCCGATGCCCGTGAGATCGTCCACGCGCATGCCGAGGATGGTGCCGTCGCGCTTCACGGCGACCTCGGCCCGTACCCGATGGTCGCGCGCGTGGATGTCGCTCACGAAGGACTCCACCCGGTCGGCCGTGAACTTCACGGGGCGCCCCAGCAGGACGGCCAGCGCGCAGGCGGCGACCTCGTCGGGATAGATGTGGACCTTGAGCCCGAAGCTCCCGCCCACGTCCCGGCAGATCACCCGCACGTGGTGCTCGGGCAGGCGCAGGTGCCGCGCCAGGATGTCCTGCATCATGTGGGGCGCCTGGAAGGCGTGATAGACCGTCAGCTGCTGCTCCGCCGGGTCGAAGTCGGCGAGGATGGTCCGGGGCTCGACGGTGACCGCCGTGTGCCGGCCCATGCGGAAGGTGTCGGTGTAGACGGCGTCGGCCTGGCGGAAGGCCTCCTCCACGTCGCCCGCCTTGAGCTCGAGGCTGAAGACGAGGTTGTCGCCCAGCTCGGGGTGGATCAGGGGCGTGGCCGGATCCAGTGCGGTTTCCGGCTCCGTCACGGCGGGCAGGGGCTCCCACTCGACGGCCACGCGGCCGACGCCGTCCTCGGCGATGGCGCGGCTCTCGGCGACCACCGCCACCACGGGCTCGCCCTGCCAGGCGGCTTTCCCGATGGCGAGGGCGTGCTGCTTCGCCGACTTCATGCCCTGGAAGTGCGCGAGGGTGCCCACCCAGCCGTCGCAGACGCGCGCCAGCTCCACGCCGGTCACGACCGCGATGACGCCGGGCAGCGCGCGCGCGGCCGCGGTGTCGATGGCCCCGATGCGGGCGTGGGCATGCGGACTCCGCACGAAGGCCACATGCGTCATGCGCGGCAGCGTCACGTCGTCCGTGAAGACGCCGCGCCCGGCCAGGAGCCGCGCCGTCTGGGGACGGACGACGCTCCGGCCGATGTAGCTCTCTCTCTCGGTGATCCGGGCAGGCGTGTCGCTCATGGCTGTCCCTTTTCCCGCACGCCTCCCGCCCTGAGGACGGCCTGGACGATGGCGTGATAGCCGGTGCACCGGCAGTAGTTCCCCGACAGGCCCTCTCGGATCTCGACGTCGCCGGCCCGCGGATTCCGGCGCAGGATCTCCTGCGCCGTGAGGAGCATCCCCGGGGTGCAGAATCCGCATTGCAGCGCGTTCTCCTCGGCGAAGGCGCGCTGGAGATCGGCCAGCTCGCCACTTGCCGCGATTCCCTCGATGGTCTCCACGCGGGAGCCGTCGGCCTGCACGGCGAGCATGAGGCAGCCGCGGACCGGCGTCCCGTCCACCCGCACCGTGCAGGCGCCGCAGGCGCCGTGCTCGCAGCCGACATGGGAGCCCGTGAGCTCGAGCTCGTAGCGCAGGAAGTCCGCGAGGCTCTGGCGGGGCTCGACCCGTCGCCGCACGGGCACCCCGTTGACCGTCAGCGCAAGCTCGACCGAGACGTCCATGTCAGCTCTCCATGAGGCCGCGGAGGCCGCGGGCGAGGAGGACGCGGGCCAGCTGGCGGCGGAGCGCCGCCGAGGCGTGCACGTCGGCGGGCGGATCCAGATCGGCATCCAGGGCCCGGCCCGCCCCGGCGATGGCGGGCGGGTCGGGTCGGCGGCCGGCCAGGGCCCCCTCCGCCCCGGCGGCCCGTGCCGGCGTCGGCCCCACGCCGGTGAACACGAGCCGCGGCTCCAGCAGCACATCGCCTTCGACGCGGCTATTGATGGCCAGCCCCACCAGGGCATAGTCCCCCGCCCGCCGGGCCAGCTCCCCGAAATGGGAGCGCCACCCCTCCCGAGGCCGGGGGATGACCACCTCGGTGACGATCTCGCCGGGCCCGAGCGCCGTCGTGTAGATGCCGAGGAAGAAGGCCGCGGCGGCGATGTCGCGAGTGCCGCCCCGGCGCGCCGCACGCACGGTGGCATCGAGGGCCACCAGGCAGGCCGGCAGCTCGGCGGCCGGGTCGGCGAGGGCGATGCTGCCCCCGACCGTGCCCCGGGCGCGGATCGCCAGGTGCCCGATATGGGGCATGGCCTGGGCCACCAGCGGGGCATGCCGCGCCACGAGCGGGGAGCGCTCGACGGCCGCGTGACGGCAGAGGGCGCCGATGACGAGGCCCTCCGGGGTGACCCGGATGCCGTCCAGCCCGGGCAGGCGGTTGATGTCGATGACCGCGGCGGGGGTGGCCAGCCGCATGTTCAGGGCGGGGACCAGGCTCTGGCCTCCAGCCAGGAGGCGCCCCCCGGGCCCGTAGCGCTCCATCAGGTCGAAGGCCTCGGTCATCGACGCCGGCCGGTGGTAAGCGAATGGCGCGGGTTTCACGGATGCCCTCCCCTGTGACGTGACGGGATCATGGGGCCCGGTACCGCTGAGCTCCTGCGGGCCGGAATCGGCGGCTGGCTGTCAGCGGCGTGATCGGGGGCGGGGGATGCTGCGCCCGTCCGGGCGCCCCGGCGGGGGGCCGAGGACTTCCCGCGCCCGGGGCCCCTCCGGCGCCGGGACGAGCACGGTCACCTCGGCCTGGTCTCCGACGCTGAACGGGTGGAGCGACTGCACGAGGTGGCCGCGCAGGACGGAGGCGATGCCCTCGCTATCCAGCAGCGCGCGGACCACCAGGGCCTCGGCCTGATCGCGGCAGCGGCGTACCTCGACGAGCCCGCCCGCCGCCGGCTCGTCCGCCGCCGGCGCGGGCGTCGGTGGCCGCGGGCCGACCTGGAGGCGGATGACCTTCGCGCGGCGCCCCATGGCGGCCATGCTAGCACGGCCGGCCCTGATGCGGGTCGGTCTCGGCCCGCCGGCGGCACGGACGTCGCCACCTCCCTGGCGCCTTGCCCTCCCGTCGAGATTCCATCCCCACGCCGTGGGTGCAGGGTGCAGGCTCACAAGAGCGCCGAGGATCCTCGGCTGCGGGGGGCGCGGGCGGGTCGCACTCGGCATAGTATGATCGACCACCGGACGAACGCCGCCGAGCAACGAGGAGGAGGGCGCCGTGGGCGAAGGGATCGATCCCGTCACCGTGTCCATCGTGCAGCACCGGCTCCGGGCCATCGTCGAGGAGATGGGCGAGGCCATGCTGCGGACCTCGTACTCGCAGATCCTCAACTCGAGCCGGGACTTCTCCACGGCCATCCTGGACCCCGACGGGCGGCTCATCGCCCAGGCCGAGCACGTCCCCATTCACGTGGGGGCGCTGCCCTGGGCGGTGCGCGCCGTGCGCGACGTCTTCGGGGACACGGTGCAACCCGGCGACGTCTACCTCCTCAACGACCCCTATCACGGCAACAACCACCTGCCCGACCTCACCGCCTTCGTTCCCGTCTTCGCGGGCGCGCGCCACGTCTTCTGGTCCGTCAACCGCTCGCACCAGAGCGACATCGGCGGCGCCACCCACGGGGCCTACAACCCCGGTGCCACGGAGATCTGGCAGGAGGGTGTCCGCATCCCCCCGCTCAAGCTCTACGACCGGGGCCAGGTGCGGGAGGACGTGCTCCAGATGATCGCGACCAACGTGCGCCACCCGCGCGACTTCCGCGGAGACCTCGCGGCCATGATCGGCTCGGCCCGTGTGGGCGAGCGACGGATGCTGGCGCTCGTGGCGGAGTACGGCGAGGCGCTGGCGCTGGACGCGGTGGAGGGCGTGCTCGACGGCGCCGAGCGGCAGGCGCGGGCCTGCATCGCCGGCTGGAAGGATGGCGTGTATCGCGGCGAGGCGATCATCGACGACGACGGGCACGGCGCCGAGGACATCCGGATCCGCGCCCGGGTGACCAAGCGCGGCAGCGCTCTCACCGTGGATCTCTCCGACTCGCATCCCCAGGTCACCGGGTTCATCAACTCGTCGTACCCGAACATGCGGGCGGCGGTGTGCATGGCGCTGGCCTATCTCATGGACCCGGAGACGCCGAAGAACGACGGTGCCTTCCGCCCCCTCACCGTGATCGCCCGGCCGGGCACCGTGGTCTGGGCCAATCCCCCGGCCCCCGTCACGCTCTGCACCAACCACTGCGCCCAGGAGATCATGGAGGCGGTGATCACGGCGCTGTCGCGGGCCTGTCCCCAGCGCGCCATGGCCGGCTGGGGCCGGCGCTTCCGCATCGCGATCTCCGGCGAGGACCCGCGCACGGGGCGCCCCTTCATCTGGCACATGTTCCAGGCGCGCCCCGGCGGTGGCGCCTCCTCGGCGGGGGACGGCTGGCCCACGGTGGGCGAGTGGCAGGCGGCGGGCGGCATCAAGTTCGGCAGCCTGGAGGTCACCGAGGTGCGCTTCCCGCTCTTCTTCCAGCGCCACGAGTTCCGCCCAGGCTCGGGCGGCGACGGCCGGTATCGCGGCGGCCCCGGCGCCTCCATGGAGCTTCGCGTCGAGATCGCCCGGCCCGCCCAGGCCAATACCGCCGGCGACGGCGTGCGGCACGGCGCCTGCGGCCTCTTCGGCGGCGCCGACGGGCTGCCGCATCGCTACATCCTGCGCTCGAAGGGGCGCCCCGATCGCGTGCTGAAGGCCAAGGAGGTCGGCATCCCCATCCATCCGGGCGACGTGATCCACGTCGAGTCGGCCGGCGGCGGCGGCTGGGGCGACCCGCGCCGGCGCAACCCCGCCGCGCGCGATTCCGACGTGAACAACGGCTTCGTGACGAAGGACGGCGGGCGGCACACGCTCCGAAGGCCACGGCGCAGCGTGCCAGCGAAGGGGAAGCGCGCGAGCACGGAACGCGATGGGGGGGCCCGGAGGAGGAGCAGCGCAGCGCTCCCCCCCGGCCCGAAAGACAACTAGCTCGTGTACCGCATCGGGATCGACGTCGGCGGCACCTTCACCGACATGGTTGCCGTGGACGATGCCGGGCGGGTCACCCTGGCCAAGGCTGCCTCCACGCCGGCCGATCCGTCCCTCGGCGTCATGGACGGGATCGCGGCGCTGGCCGCGGCCCTCGGCACGGCGCCCGCGCCCCTCCTCGCCGGGACCGAGCGCATCGTCCACGGCACGACGGCGGCCACCAACGCCCTCCTCGAGCGCAAGGGCGCCCGGGTCGGTCTCCTCACGACGGAAGGGCATCGCGACGTGATCGAGATGCGGGAGGGCCTCAAGCCCGACCGCTACAACCTCCGCATGGCCGCGCCCGAGCCCCTGGTGCCACGGGCCCGGCGGCTCGGCGTGCGCGAGCGGCTGCGGGCCGACGGGGGCGTGGCGGTGGGCCTCGACCTTCGCTCGCTCGGCCGCGCGGTGGAACGGCTCAGGCGCGAGGGCGTCGAGGCGGTGGCGGTGTGCTATCTCCACGCCTACCGCGACGGTCGCCACGAGGCCGCCACCGCCGAGATGCTGGCCCGCGCCTTGCCGGGGGTCTACGTGTCCCTGTCCTCGCGAGTGCTGCCGCAGATCAAGGAGTACGAGCGCGTGTCGACCACGGTGGTGAATGCCTATGTGGGCCCGGCGCTGTCGCGCTATCTCTCGCGGCTGCGCGGCCGCCTGGCCGGAGCGGGCTACCGCGGTCCCGTGCTCATCATGCAATCGCATGGCGGGGTGGTGCCCATCACCGAGGCGGTGCGGCTGGCGGCGGGCGCGGTGCTGTCGGGACCGGCCGGCGGGGTGGCGGGCAGCCGCTACTGCGCCCGGCTGCTCGGGACCGACGATCTCATCCCCTTCGACATGGGCGGCACCAGCACCGACATCTCGCTCGTGGTCGGCGGCCGCGCCCAGCTGGCCGCGGACCGCGGCGTCGCCGGGCACCGGGTCGCGCTGCCCAGTCTCGACATCGTGAGCCTGGGGGCGGGGGGCGGCTCCATCGCCTGGGTGGACGCCGGCGGCATCCTGCAGGTGGGGCCGCAGAGCGCGGGGGCCGAGCCGGGCCCGGCCTGCTACGGCGAGGGGGGCAGCGACGCGACCGTCACCGACGCCAACCTCGTGCTGGGCTATCTCGATGCGGGCAACTTCCTGGGCGGCCGGGCGCGGCTCGACGCGGCCGCCGCCGGGCGAGCTGTGGAGCGGCTCGCCGCCCGGCTCGGCACCGACCCGATCGCCGCGGCCGCGGGCGTGCACGCGGTGGTCAACACGCGCATGGCCGAGGGGATCCGCCTGGTCTCGGTGCGGCGCGGCGTGGATCCCCGCCGCTTCGCACTCCTGGCCTTCGGCGGGGCGGCGGGGCTGCATGCCACGGAGGTCGCGCGCCAGCTCGACATCGGGCGCGTGGTGGTGCCCCGGGTGGCGGCCGTGCTCTCGGCCTGGGGCATGCTCGCCACCGACCTCCGCTTCGAGATCGTGCGCACCCACGTGGGTGACGTCAGGCGCGTGAGCGCCTCGGCGCTGCGCCGCCTCTTCGGCGCCATGGAGGCCGAAGGCCGCCGGCGCCTCGGCGCGGCCTTTCACGGCGGCGTCCGCATCGAGCGGGCGGTGGACATGCGCTACGGCGAGCAGGTCTTCGAGGTGACGGTGCCGCTCGACGGCGTGGACCTGGCCGCGCCCGCTCTCATGGCGCAGGTGGTCGAGCGCTTTCACCGCCGCCACGAGGAGCTCTACACCTACAGCCTGCCGGACCAGGAGCCCGTCCTCGTCAATGCGCGTCTGGCCGTGGTGGGCGAGCTCCCGGCGCTGCCCGAGGAGCCGTCGCTGCCGCCGCGGGGCCCGGCGAGCCCGGTGGCCCGGCGGCGCATCCACCTCGGCCGCTGGGTCGAGGCGCCGGTCTACGATCTCGACGCGCTCGCCGCCGGCCAGGCCGTGCCGGGGCCCGCCGTGGTGGAGACGGCCACGACCACCGTGCTCCTGCGCCCCCGCGACCGCGCCGTGGTCACCCCGCTCGGCTGGCTCGACGTGTCGCTGTGATGCCAGCGGCGGTCGGCCCGGAGGCCTCCGGTCTGCGGCGCACGCTCACTCGCGCGGGATCTGGCCTCGCTCGATCCAGCCCTCGATCTCGTGGCGCTGGATCTTCCCGGTGGTGCTGCGCGGCAGGTCCTCCACCCGCACGAAGTGGATCTGCTTGGGCTGCTTGTAGCCCGCCAGCTCGTCGCGACAGCGGCGGAGCAGCTCCTCCTCGCTGAGGCTCCTGTCCTTGCGTGCCACGAACGCGACGGGCACCTCGCCCCACCTGGCATCACCCGCTCGTCGAGCGCGGCGAAGGTGAGCTGCCGCGCCCCGTCGTCGATGGCGACGGCGCCGGGCGCAAGCCGCGCGCGGGCGCGAAAGAGGCTGCCGATCGTGCTGCCGCCCGCGCGCCGGATCAGCGCCACGATGCCGTCGTGGGTCATGTCCGCTCCCTCCCGGGTCACGTCGTTGTCGGGATCGTACCCATTCCGGGATCGGTCCTCAAGGGCGCCCCGCCAGGCGCCCGGGGCCGGCCGGGGCGGCGTCGCATCCCCCTTGACAGGGCGGAGCCGTCAGCGCATGGTGCACGTGCCGTCCAATTTGAACCCATGGTCAAGAACCGCCCCACACCCTCCGCCACGAGACTGGCCTGGAGGCGCCGCGCGAGCTGGGAGGCGCGGCGCACCGAGATCTTCAGGAGCCTCGGCCTCGCCCTCCGGGAGCGCGGGCTCGCCTCCCTCACCGTGCAGGACATCGCCGACCGGCTCGGCATGACCAAGGGCAATCTCTACTACTACTTCAGGAACAAGCAGGACCTGCTCTATGGGTGCCACGTGGCCTGCATGCGCCTGAGCCTGCAGGCGCTGGAGGACGTCCGCCGGAGCGCGGAGCCCCCGGGCACGCGGCTGCGGCGCCTGCTCACCCGGCACATCCGCGCCATCACCGACGAGGTCTACGGGGCGGTCCTGCTGACCGACCTCGAGTCACTGAGCCCGCTGCAGCGACGGCGATACGTCGCCATGCGCGACCGCTTCGAGCGCGGCGTGCGGCAGCTGATCCGTGCGGGCATGCGGCGGCGCGAGTTCCGGAAGCTGGACGCGCGGCTGGCCGGCTTCGCCATCCTGGGCGCGATCAACTGGATTCCCAAGTGGTACGACCCCCGGGGCGCGCTGTCGCCGGCGGCGATCGCCGAGGCCTTCGCCGACTTCCTCGTCACCGGGCTGGAGGTGTGATGGCATGACCGAGCTCAAGCCCGGGGAGGTCTTCACGAGTCCCTCCAAGACCCTGACCGACGCGCACTTCCTCTTCTTCTCCGGCCTCACCGGGGACAACCACCCGATCCACTACGACGTGGAGTATGCGCGGGGGACGCGCTTCGGCAAGCCTCTGGCGCACGGGCTCCTGCTCGCCTCCCTGACCGCGCTCGGCGCCTCGGCGGCGACCCACCGGATCGACGGGTTCGTCTTCGTCGAGCAGGGCAGCCGATTCCTCAAGCCGGTGACCGTCGGGGACACCATCGCACCCCGGCTGACGGTGGAGCGGGTGTGGCGCGAGGGCGCGCGGCGCTTCGTGCGCTTCACGACGGCGCTGGTCAACCAGCGGGGCGAGGTGGTGCTGGAGGGGTTCCACGTCTACCGGGTGCTCGAGCCGCCCAGCCGGACGAGCACCCCCGAGGAGGGCGCATGACGCCGCACGCGCGCGAGGCCATCACGGCCGGGAAGAGCTGGCCGGCCCGGTACACCTATGTGCCGGCGCTCCGGGTCGGCAACCTCGTGTTCATCTCCGGGACCACGGGCACGGACGAGGACAACCGCATCGTGGCGCCCGGCGACATCGTGGAGCAGACGAGGCAGATCTTCCGGAAGTTCGAGCGGCTGCTCAACGCGGCCGGCGGATCCTGCGCGGACATCGTGCAGACCGTGGACTACATCACGACCACCGAGAACTACAAGGCGACGGCGGCCGTCCGGCGGGAGTTCTTCAAGGGCGCGCAGCCCACCTCCACGGGCGTCCTCGTCGCCGGACTGCTGCGCGACGGCGCGGTGATCGAGATCTCCGCCGTGGCCGCGCTCGAGGGCTGACCGGCATGTCCCTCTCCTGGGAAGAGTTCGAGGTCGGCAAGCGCTATCCCACCTACGGGCGGACGGTCACCGAGGGCGACCTGTCGCTCTTCTGCGCCTTCGTGGGCTACCACGTGCCGCTCTTCATCGACGAGGAGGCCGCCCGGCGCACGCCCTACGGCGGGCGGATCGCGCCGAGCGCCTTCACCATGTCGGTGTCGACGGGCATGACCGAGAGCCTCTTTCGCCACACGATCATTGCGCTCCTGTCCGTGGATCGCGGGCGGTTCCTCGGGCCGGTGCGCGCGGGCGACACGATCCGCACCGAGGTGGAGGTGGTCTCGAAGCGGGAGACCTCCGACCCCGGCCGGGGGATCGTCGTCTTCCGGGACCACGTCCTGAACCAGCGGGACGAGACGGTGTTCCAGATCGACAAGACGACGCTCATCCGGCGTCGTGGCGGAGCCGGATGACGCGCCACAGGGCCTGGATCATCTACGGCCTGGGCGTGTCCATGGCGGCCTTCCACCTCTATGCGGGGTACTTCGGCCAGCCGGAAGCGCAGGTCTTTCGCGCGACCCACGTGGGCTTCGCCATGAGCCTGGCGTTCCTCCTGTTCCCGTGCTCGCGGAGACTCGCGCGGCGGGCCCCGGCGGGGAGCGCGGCGCTGGACCTGGGGCTCGTGGCGCTGGTGGCGGCGCTCCACGTCTACATCCTGCGCGACCCCCAGGGGCTCTGGCTGCGCACGGGCCAGCTCACGACGGCGGACCTCGCCGTGGGCACCCTGTACCTCCTGGTGCTGCTGGAGGCCACGCGGCGCGCGGTGGGGCTCGCCATGCTGGCCGTGGCGGGGTTCTTCATCGTCAACGCCATCCACGGCGACGTGTTCCCCGGGATCCTCTACGGGCCGCCGCACCACTGGCGCGTGGTCACCAATGCGCTCTTCCTGGGGGACGACGGGGTCTTCGGCATCCCGGTGGCCGCCTCCGCCAGCTACATCGTGCTCTTCATCATCTTCGGCCAGCTCCTCCAGAAATCGCGGGCCCTCGACTTCTTCATGAGCCTGGCGCTCACGCTGACGGGGCAGCAGGTGGGCGGGCCGGCCAAGGCGGCGGTGGTGGCGAGCGCCTTCGAGGGCACCTACACCGGCAGCGCGGTGGCGAACGTGGTGGGCTCGGGCACCTTCACCATCCCGCTGATGAAGCGGCTCGGCTACCCGGCCCACTTCGCGGGCGCCGTCGAGGCCGTGGCCTCGTCCGGCGGCCAGATCATGCCGCCGGTCATGGGCGTCACGGCATTCGTCCTGGCGGAGATCGTGGGCGTCGCCTACTGGAAGGTCGCCATCGCGGCCCTCGTCCCGGCCATCCTCTACTTCCTGTCCGTCTACCTGATGGTCCACTTCGAGGCGCGCAGGCTCGGGCTCCGCGCCATCCCGCGCGAGGACCGGCCGCATCTCTGGCCCGCGCTGCGCGAGGGCGGCCACCTGCTCCTGCCGCTGGGCTTCGTGTTCTGGCTGCTCAGCGAGGGCTACTCGGTGGGGTACGCGGCCACGTGGGGGATCGCGGCGGTGTTCGGCCTGTCGTTCGTGTCGGCGCGCACGCGGCTCCGGCCCCGCGATGTCGTGGAGGCGCTGGAGGAGAGCGCGCGGGGCGTGGTGCCCGTGGCCATCGCCTGCGCCTCGGCGGGGCTCATCATCGGGGCCATCTTCCTCTCGGGCGTCGGCCACCGCTTCTCCGAGCTGGTGCTCACGGTCGCGCAGGGCCAACTCTGGCTCGCTCTCATCCTCACCATGCTCGCCTCGTTCATCCTGGGCATGGGGCTCACCACGACGGCCGACTACATCGTGCTCGCCACCTTCGTGATCCCGGCGCTCGTCACGATGGGGGCCGACACGCTGGGGGCCCACCTGTTCGCCTTCTACTTCTCCTCGATCTCGGGGATCACGCCGCCGGTGGCGCTGGCGTCCTTCGCGGCGGCGGCCATCGCCCGGGCGGGGCTCTGGGAGACCGGCTTCGCGGCCATGCGGATCGGCATCGCCGCGTTCCTGATCCCCTACCTCTTCGTCTACAACCCGGAGCTGATGCTCCAGGGGAGCCCCGCCGGCATCGCGCTGGCCGCGGCGCGCGCGGTGGTGGCCACGGTGTGTCTGGCGGGCGCCGTGCAGGGCTGGCTCTTCCGGCGCGCGACCCCGCTGGAGCGCGTGGCGCTCCTGGCGGCGGCGGTGCTCTTCGTCTGGCCCAATGTCCGCGCCGACGCGCTGGCGCTGGCGCTGTTCGCGGCGGTGGCCGTGCTCCACAAGCTGGGGGTGCCGACCCGCGCGGCGGCGGCCCCCGGCACTGCGCGCTCCGCCGCCGTCGCGCGGGTCGACCGGTGGTGGCCGGCGCGCCGGCTGGTGCGGCTGGCCGAGGCCAAGCTGGTGCAGGAGATGGCGGCGCCGGCCGCGGCGCGTGCGGCGCGGCCCGGGGCCGGGGAATGGCTCCGGGGCTGGGCCGTCCTGGCCGTCGTGGGCGCGGTCTTCGTGTGGACCGGCTTCCGTCACATGCACATCCTCTCGTTCAACGTCTTCCTCGCGCTCACCCTGACCCTCGCCTTCGGGACCGTCGCGTGCTTCCGGCGGCCCGCCCCCCAGCCGGCCGCCTAGCGCCGTCCGGAGACGAGAAAGGAACCCATCATGACTCACCGAATCCTCCCGCTGGCCCTGGCCCTGACGCTCTGCCTGGCGCCCGCCGCCCCCGCCGCCGATCCGCAGTTCATCACCGTGGGCGGGGGTGTCGGAACCTTCCCGATCATGGCGGCCAAGATCGCCGACGTGATCAACAAGGAGTTCCCCGGGGTCAAGGCGAGCTCCATCCCGGGCGGCTCCGACCTGAACCTCAAGAACATCCAGTCGGGCGCGGCGCAGGTGGGGCTATCGATCTCCATGACGTCCTACCAGGGCGTCAACGGGATCGCCCACTTCCCGCAGCCCCTCGACAAGGTGCGCCACGTGATGTCGCTCTACCGGGGCTACATCCACTACGTGGCCTCGGCGCGGAGCGACATCCGCTCCTTCGCCGACATCGCCAAGCGCGGCTACCGCGTCTACGTGGGCAAGGTGGGCACGCTTCACCACGTCCTCATGACCGAGATGCTCAAGGCGCAGGGCATCACCCCCGACGACATCCGCAAGGCGGGCGGCATTCCCAACCCAGTCGCCTACTCCGACGTGGTCCGGATGCTCCAGGACGGACAGCTCGACGTCGCGATGCTCACGGGGCCCGTCCCCTACGGGATGGCGATGGAGCTGGCCCAGAGCCCGGGCATCCGCGTGCTCAACGCCTCCGAGGAGGCCCGCGCGAAGGTGATCCGGGCCCTGCCCGGCATCGGCCGGGCGACGATCCCGAAGGGCACCTACAAGGGCCAGGACGAGGACATCCAGACCGTCGCCTACATGTCCCACCTGGTGGCGAGCCGCGACCTGTCCGAGGATTTCGTCTACCGCCTCACGGCGGCCATGGTCAAGCACATGCCGGACATGCGCGGCCTCTTCGCCGGCGCCAGCGAGATCCGGCTCGAGACGGCGCTCCTGGACAACCCCATCGCCGTCCACCCGGGCGCCAAGCGCTACTACGACGAGAAGGGCGTGAAGTAGGCGGATGGACTCCGCGCACAGCGCCTGGAACGTCGCCCATGGCCTCGTCTGGGCCGCGCGGCGGGAGCCCGGCAAGCTCGCGGTCCGGCAGGGCCGCCGCGCGCTCAGCTACCGGGCGCTCGACGAGCGCGTGAACCGGCTGGCCCATGCTCTCACGGGCCTCGGGCTCCGGCCCGGCGATCGGCTGCTGCTGCTCCTGGCGGATCGGCTGGAGCACCTCGAGGCGCTCCTGGCGGCGGCGAAGGCGGGGATCGTCGCGGCGCCCGTGGACCACCGGTGGCGCCCGGACGAGATCCGGCATGCCGTGGACCTCTACGAGCCGCGGGCCGTGCTCTACGAGGAGGCCACGCGCCCGCTGCTTCCCGCCATCGACGGGCCGCGGCTGTGCCTGGAGGCGGATTACGAGGCGCTCCTGGCGCGAGCCGACGCCGGGGAGGCCCTCCGGCCCGTCCCCATGGAGGCGCCCTTCGTGATCGGCTGCACCTCGGGGACCTCGGGGCTCCCGAAGGGCATCGTTCTCAGCCACCGCTCCATGCTCTGGCGCATGCCCATCTACGCCTTCGACTTCGGGATCGGCCCCGCCGACACCTTCCTGTCCAACACGCCGCTGGCCCAGGGCGGCGGGCGCGCCTTTGCCCTCGCCCATCTCATCCGCGGCGGCACCGTGCTCATCGATCCCGACTTCGACGCGGACCGCACTCTCACGACGATTGCGCGCGAGCGCGTCACGACCTGCTTCATGGTCCCCACGATGCTCCGCCGCCTGCTGGCCACGGCCGGGGTGGCGGAGGCCGAGACATCGAGCCTCCGCTGCCTCATCTCGAGCGGGGCGGCCCTGCCGCCGGAGACGCGGCGCGGAGTCCTCGAGCAGGTCACCCCGAACCTCTACCAGTTCTACTCCTCGACGGAGTCCGGCGGCATCACGGTGCTGCCGCCCTGGCTCCAGGCCGTCAAGGGGGACTCCGTCGGGCTCAGCGTCTTCGGCAAGGAGCTCCGGCTCGGGGAGGAGGGCGAGATCCTCTCGCGCGGCCCCGCGGTGATGACGGAGTACTTCCGTAACCCCGAGGCGACGGCCGCCGCGCTCCAGGGCGACTGGTTCTGCCCCGGCGACCTCGGCCGCTTCGACGAGGACGGCTTCCTCTACATCGTGGGGAGGAGGAAGGAGATGATCATCACGGGCGGGCTCAAAGTCTATCCTGCCGAGGTCGAGCGCGTGCTCTACATGCACCCGGCCGTGCAGGAGGCGGCAGTCGTC